>DASVUG010000124.1:0-12809 GCA_036387155.1 Pseudonocardia sp.
CGCCCCGGCTTGGCCTCGGACTCGGTGACCAGCGTCTTGCGCATCTCGCCGGGGCGGCCGTAGGCGACGCGGGCCCGGACGTCCTCCAGCGGCCAGCTGTAGGTGCGCATCCGGCGCCACGCGGTGTCGAGGTCGGGCACGAGCTTCTGCGCGCCGACGACGTGGATGACGACGCCGGCGCCGAACGCGTAGAGGGCGAGCTGGCTGCCGGAGCCCGAGGTGGTGACCAGCGTCCCGTCGGCCGTGACGGCGTGCACGCTGCCGATCACGACGTCGGCGGCCGCCCCGAGCCGGCGGATGTCCTCGGCCTGGGTGGCGAGGTCCATGGCGTAGATGCGGGGGCGGACGGCGTCGTAGCGGCCGCTGCCGTTGATGTGCTCGTCGAGCCCGGCGGCCTTCAGCGTCTCCGACGCCATCGTGAAGACCGACCTCCCGTCCGGGATCGCCGCGAGCACGGCGTCGCGCGCGGCCGCCAGGTCGTCGACGACGACGACGGTGTGCCCGCGCTCCCGCAGCGCCGCCGCCGTGGCCGCGACGGTGTCGTCGTCGGCCGGCGCCGCGAACGAGCGGTCGATCTCGAGGCCGTGCTCGGTGGTCGTGACGGTCATGGTGCGCCCCTTCGTGCTCAGGAACCAACTTCTCCCTAGTAGCTATCATAAAGTAAGTAGCAGAGGCAAGTGAAGTCCCGGTGTACGGTGGCGGGGTGACCGAGGCGCGTGAGGCGGCGGCCGACGCCGGTGCCCTGCTGTGCGAGGACCGGTTGCTGGAGGTGTTCCAGCTGCTGGGCAAGCGGTGGAACGGGGTGATCCTCGGGGTGCTGCTGCAGCGCGAGGCCCGGTTCGGCGAGATCGCCCACGCCGTCGACGGCCTGGCCGACCGGATGCTGGCCGACCGCCTGCAGGAGCTGCGCCGCGCCGGCCTGGTCGAGCGTCGCGTCGAGGAGGGGCCGCCGGTGGCGGTGCGCTACGCGCTCACCGAGAAGGGCCGCGCCATGCGGCCGGTGTTCACCGAGCTGAAGCGCTGGGCCGACGACTGGCTGGGCGACGTGCACGCCCGGGAACCCGCGGATCGGTAGGGAGCGCCGCGCGGGGGAGCGGGCGGTGCCCTCGGCGGGGCGCGTCGCTCACGTGTCGTAGGTGCCGGCCCGGAGCGCGTCGGTGAACCCGACGAGGTCCGCGGTGTAGACCGCGGGCGCGGCGAACGGGGCGAAGTGGCCGCCGGTGCGCGGCGCCGTCCAGCGCACGACCCGCATCGCCTTCTCCACCAGCGACCGGGGCGGGGTGGGGACCAGCGGGTCGGCGACGTCCGCGAACGCCGTGGGCACCTCGATGCGCCGGCCCTCGTCGAGCTGGGCGGGGTCGGCGAACAGGCCCGGGTAGATCAGCAGCGAGGTCGCGAAGCTGCCGGTGAGGACGTAGACCATGACCGTGGTGATCAGCCGGTCCAGGCCGAACACGGCGTCGGGGTCCTGACCCTGCTCCAGGGGCGTCCAGGCGTGGTGCTTCTCGAGGATCCACGCGGCGATCCCGACCGGGTTGTCCACCATCGCCAGCGACAGCGTCTGCCCCTGCAGGGCCTGGACCAGGGCGTAGGGCAGCAGCGGGAACTGGGCCCGGACCTCGGCGGCGAGGAACGCCCGCTCCTCGTCGGAGAAGGTGTCCGGCCAGGACGTGGCGCCGGCCGGGGCGCCGTGCGGGCGGACGTTCAGGGCGGTGACGTGGATGCCCGCGACCCGGTCGGGGTGGTCCAGCGCGAGCCACGGCGCGACGTAGGTGGCGAAGTCGGTGCCGCCCGCGACGTAGCGGTCGAACCCGAGGGCGTCGGTCATCAACCGGTGCAGGACCTGCGCGATCGGGCGGGGCCCCATCGGGTACGGCGGTGGGGACGACCAGCCGAAGCCCGGCATCGCGGCGACGACGACGTCGTGGCCGGCGTCGGCCAGGGGCCGCAGGACCCGGGCGTAGTCCAGGACGGTGCTGGGCCAGCCCGGGACGAGCAGCAGCGGCAGCGCGTCGCCCCCGCCGGTGACCCGCAGGAAGTGGATCCGCTGCCCGTCGACGTCGGCGACCTGCGAGCCCAGGCCGTTGAGCTCGTCCTGCGCGGCGTACCAGTCGTACCCGCCGGTCCAGCGCGCGCAGACCCGGCGCAGGAACGCCGGGTCCGTACCGCCCTGCCACGACCCGCCCGGCGGCGCCTGCTCCCACGGGTACGCGGCCACACGGGCCAGGACGCGCTCGACGTCGGCCCGGGGGACGTCCACCCGCAACGGTGCGATCATGATCGACGACGGTAGGGCGGCCGACGCCGGAACGGGTAACACCCGCTGCCTGGCGGGGCTACAGTCCCCGCCTGTGGAGCTGCGGCAGGTGCGCTACTTCGCGGCGATCTGCCAGGAGGGCAGCCTGACCCGGGCCGGGGCGCGGCTGCACCTGGCCCAGCAGTCGCTGTCGCAGACGGTCGCCGCGCTGGAGGCCGAGCTGGGCGTCGCCCTGCTCGACCGCGGCCCGTTCGGCGTCCGGCCGACCGCGGCGGGCCGCGTCCTGCGCGACCGGGGAGCCGCGCTGCTCGCCGAGGCCGACGCGGTCGCCCGCGCGGTGCGGCTCGCCGGGAGCTCCGGGGGCGCCGCGGTGACGATGCGCTACGGGCTCGACTCCGAGCACCACGTCGTGCCCCTGCTGGCGCGGTGGCGCGAGGTGCTGCCCGACGTGGCGGTCCACGGCTTCACCGGCTCCGACGCCGACAACCTCCGCGCCCTGGGCGAGGGCGACGTCGACCTGGTCCTCGCGTGGGCGGTCGAGGGCCGGGCGGCGGGGCTGCACGCCCGGACCGTCGCCACCGAGACGTGCCTGGCCGCGGTCCCGGACGGCCACCCGCTCGCCGGTCGGCCCACCGTGCCCGTCGAGGCCCTGGCCGGCTGCACCGTCGTCGTTTTCCCCCGCCGGGGCGCTCCGCACGTGTGGGACCACATCACCGAGCACCTCACGGCCCCCGGCCGGACCGCTCCCCGGCTGGTCGAGACCGCTGTCAGCGGGCAGGGCGGCATGGTCGACGACGCGCTGCGGCGCGGCGCCGTCACGACCGTCTCCGCCGGCCTCGTCCCGTCGCTCGCCCGCCCCGGCGTCCGGTTCGTCCCCTTCGCTCCCGACGTGACCGTGCCCCTGCAGCTCGTCTGGCGGCCCGGGTCGTCCCCGGCCGCCGGCCGGGTCATCGCCGCCCTGGACGGGCCGCGCCGGTCCGGCGTCGCCGGCTGAGCGGGCGCCGCCCGCCCGGGCGACCGCGCCGCCGTCGGCCCGCGGGTCGGCGAGGGTGGGTGCCGGTCAGGCGGGTGGGACGGCGCGCAGGGCGAGCAGGGCGACGTCGTCGTCGTGCGGGTCCGCGGTGAAGCGGTCCAGCGCGGAGCGCACCGCGCCGACCAGGCGGGCGGCCGGGCGGCCGGCGGCGGCGGCCGCCGCGCGGACGAGCCGCTCGGCGCCGAACTGCTCGTCGCCGCGTCGGCGCTCGGTGACCCCGTCGGTGTAGAACAGCAGCGCGTCGCCGGCGGCGAGGGTGTGCGTCGTGCAGGTCAGGTCCAGCTGCCCGACCAGGCCGACGGCGGTGCCGTGCACGCCGACCTGCTCGGCCCGCCCGTCGGGGTGCACCAGCACCGGCTGCAGGTGCCCGGCCAGCACCAGCTGCAGCTCCACGACCACCCCGTCCGCCGACGGGGCGCCGTCGGCGGGCACCCGGACGAGCGCGGCGGCGAGCGTGGCGAACTGCAGGGGGTCCGACGACTCGAGCATCACCTCGTTGAGCAGCTCGACGGCCCGCACGAGCGGGCGGCCCTCGCGCAGGAGCACGCGCAGGACGTCGCGCAGCATGCCGGTGCGGGCGGCGGCGGCCGCGCCGGTGCCGCAGACGTCGCCGACCGCGACGAGCCACGCCGTCGTGCCGCGCTCACCCGTGGCCCCGGAGGCCGCCGAGGAGGCCGCGGTGTCGTCGACGGCGTAGACGTCGTAGAAGTCGCCGCCGACGTCGCTGCCGGTGCTGGCGGGCAGGTACTGCGCGGCCAGGTCGAGGCCCGGCACGGCCGGCAGCGCGCGGGGCAGCAGCGCCCGCTGCAGGGCCTGCGACACGCGCACGTGCGCGTCGGTGACCTGGGCGTTGTGCACGGCCAGCGCCGCCCGGCGGGCCACGTCCGCGATCAGGGTGACGTCCTCGGGCCCGTGCGGGCGGTCCGGGGGGCGGCCGACGGACAGCGTCCCCAGCGTCGTGCCGTGCGCGGTCAGCGGCACGGCGACCCCGTCGGTCGGCACGGTGAACCGCACGGGGCCCGGCGCCCCGTCGAGCAGCGCGTCCAGCCCGGCGCGCAGGTCGGGTGCACCGTCGAGGCCGCGACCGGCCCGGCCGGGCTCGAGCGCCGCCCGCAGCTCGGGGAGCCGTTCCTCGTCGGCGTGGGTCAGGGCGCCGAGCCGGAGCCGGCCCGCGTCGGTCCCGGACGAGCCGCGCACGTGGACCGCGCACCAGGCGCCCAGCCGCGGCACGACCACCTGGGGCACCACCGCGACGGTCAGCTCGACGTCCAGCGACTGCCCGAGCAGCTCGCTGGTGTCCGCCAGGTACGCCAGCCAGGCCCGGCGGCGCTGGTCGACCTCGCGCAGCCACGCCGACTCGACCGCCATCGCGACGCGGTGCGCGACCAGGTCGGCGAGATCCGCCGCGTCCGCCGCCGCGGGGGCGCCGGGGCCGGGCACCACGGCGAGTCGGCCGCGCAGCGGGGCGGTGGTGGGCAGCGCCACGATGAGGGCGCCGGGGGCGTCGGCCGGGTCGGCCGCCGGGGCGTCGGGACCCTCCGGACCGGCGGTGGAGGTGGCCACGCCCGCGAGGGCGACCGTCCGCGGCCCCGCACCGTCGCCCTCGTCCACCTCGACGAGCACCGTCTCGGCGTCGAGCACCTCGCGCAGGCGCCGGACCAGCTCGGCGACCAGCGCGTCGGCGTCCAGGCGCCCGGCCAGCTCCGTGGGCAGGTGCAGCAGGCGGTGGACGCGCTCGGAGGGCGGGTCCGCCGGCGGCTCCCCGGCCGGGTCGGTCGGGTGCCCGCGGGCCGCCAGCGGCCGCGGCGGCGGGTCGGCCGCCGCGGGGGCGGCGTGGGCATCGGGGCCGTCCAGGGCGGCGAGCGCGTCGTCGGCGTCGCCGGGGGCGCCGGTGGTCGACACCGAGAACCAGGTGCGGTGCGTGCCGTCGCGCTCGTGGCGGGTGCCCCACGCCGTGGCCAGCCGGCTCAGCAGCAGCAGGCCCCGGCCGTGCGTGGCGGCGCGGCCGTAGCGGCGGCGCTGCTGGGCCAGGTGCTGCTCGAGCGGGCCGGCGCCGTGGTCGGAGACCGTCACGACGACCTCGTCGGCCTCGATGCGCAGGTCCACCTCGAACTCGGTGCCCGCGTGCAGCACGGCGTTCTCGCACAGCTCGCTGGCGAGCAGCACGACGACGTCCGCGGCGTCGTCGAGGTCCGCGTCCGAGAGCGCGGACAGCAGCATGCGGCGCGCCCGCCCGGGCGACCGCGCGTCGGGGGGCAGCCGCAGGTGGTGCTCCGGGACCCCGGAGGGCAGGTCCCCGGGCTCCGGGCCCCCGACCTGCGGGCTCCCGACCTGCGTGTTCCCGGGCTCCGGTCCGCCCGGCGCCCGTCCCGCGGACGGCCGCCGCTGCACCGCCTCCGGAGCGGGTCGGGGCACGGACACCCCGCCAGTCTGCACCGTGCTCGGTGGCGGGCGCCCGCCGGGCGCGGGGGTCCGGCCCGCCGCCGCGCCCGGCCGGCCGGGCGCCGTGCGGCGGGTCCCCGCCGCCACATGGCCTACGCTCTGGTCCTGGGTAGGCGCACCGGCCGCGGACGGCGGCGGGACCGGGCCGGTCGACGTCGGCGCCACGCTCGACACGACCGCACCCGACACCGCCGCACCCCGACGCCGCGGCCCCGGCCACGACGTCGCCGACCGTCTGCGAGGAGGGGCCATGACCACGACCCGGGACGGCGCCCGCGTGCTCCCGGCCCCGCCGCCGGGCGCGGGCCCCGGCCGCACCGCCGAGTCGGCCGACGAGGCGGCCGACGCGGCGCTGCTCGCCGAGCTGGCCGGGGCGCTGCGCGCGGTCCGGCTCGGGCAGTTCGACGTGCAGCTGCCCCGCCGCGACGGCGTCGGGGGCGAGGTCGTCGAGCAGTTCAACGCCCTGGTGGCCCTGCAGGAGCGGCGCAACCGCGACCTCCTGCGGATCAGCCGGGTGGTCGGGCGCGAGGGCCGCATGCTGGAGCGGCTGAACGAGGAGTCCTACGACGGCGCGTGGGCCGAGGGCATCCACGCCGTCAACGCGCTGATCGACGACCTGGGCCAGTCGGCGGGCGAGACCGCCCGCGTGATCGACGCCGTGGCGCGCGGCGACCTGTCCCAGCACATGGCGCTGGAGATCGGCGGCCGGCCGCTGCGCGGGGAGTTCCTGCGGATCGGGCAGACCGTGAACACCATGGTCGACCAGCTGTCGTCGTTCACCGACGAGGTCACCCGCGTGGCCCGCGAGGTCGGCACGGACGGGCGCCTGGGCGGGCAGGCCGACGTCCGCGGGGTGTCGGGCACGTGGCGCGACCTCACCGACTCGGTCAACACGATGGCCAGCAACCTGACCGACCAGGTGCGCTCCATCGCCCAGGTCGCCACCGCCGTCGCCCAGGGCGACCTGTCGCGCAAGATCACCGTCAGCGCGCGCGGCGAGGTCGCGGAGCTGGCCGACACGATCAACGCGCTGACCGAGACGCTGCGCCGCTTCGCCGACGAGGTCACGCGCGTGGCCCGCGAGGTCGGCACGGACGGGCGCCTGGGCGGCCAGGCCGCGGTGCCGAACGTGGCCGGCACGTGGAAGGACCTCACGGACGCGGTCAACATCATGGCCGCCAACCTCACCGCGCAGGTGCGCGGCATCGCGCAGGTCGCGACGGCGGTGGCCACCGGCGACCTCACCCAGAAGATCACCGTCGACGCCCGGGGCGAGGTCCTGGAGCTGGCCTCGACGGTGAACACGATGGTGGACCAGCTCTCGTCGTTCGCCGACGAGGTGACGCGCGTGGCCCGCGAGGTCGGCACGGAGGGCAACCTCGGCGGGCAGGCGCAGGTCCGCGGCGTGGCCGGGACGTGGCGCGACCTGACCGACAACGTCAACTCGATGGCCAGCAACCTGACCGGCCAGGTGCGCAACATCGCGCAGGTCGCCACCGCCGTCGCCCAGGGCGACCTCAGCCAGAAGATCACCGTGGACGCCCGCGGGGAGATCCTGGAGCTGAAGAACACCGTCAACACCATGGTGGACCAGCTCTCGTCGTTCGCCGACGAGGTGACGCGCGTGGCCCGCGAGGTGGGCACGGAGGGCAACCTCGGCGGGCAGGCGCAGGTCCGGGACGTGGCCGGGACGTGGCGCGACCTGACCGACAACGTCAACTCGATGGCGAGCAACCTGACCGGTCAGGTGCGCAACATCGCGCAGGTGACGACGGCCGTGGCGCGCGGCGACCTGAGCCAGAAGATCACCGTGGACGCCCGCGGGGAGATCCTGGAGCTGAAGAACACCGTCAACACGATGGTGGAGCAGCTGCGGTCGTTCGCCGACGAGGTGACGCGCGTGGCCCGCGAGGTGGGCACCGAGGGGACCCTCGGCGGGCAGGCCGAGGTGCGCGGCGTGGCCGGCACGTGGCGGGACCTGACCGAGAACGTCAACCAGCTCGCGAGCAACCTGACCGACCAGGTGCGCAACATCGCGCAGGTGACGACGGCCGTGGCGCGCGGCGACCTGAGCCAGAAGATCACCGTGGACGCGCGCGGGGAGATCCTGGAGCTGAAGAACACCGTCAACACGATGGTGGACCAGCTCTCGTCGTTCGCCGACGAGGTCACCCGCGTCGCGCGCGAGGTGGGCACCGACGGGACGCTGGGCGGGCAGGCCGAGGTGCGCGGCGTGGCCGGCACGTGGCGCGACCTCACCGAGAACGTCAACCAGCTCGCGTCCACGCTGACGACCCAGCTGCGGGCGATCTCGGCGGTGTCCACGGCGGTGGCCAGCGGCGACCTGTCCCCGCAGATCACGGTGGCCGCCCGCGGCGAGATCGCGGACCTCAAGGACACGATCAACCAGATGATCACGGCCCTGCGCACCACGACCGAGGAGAACGCGCAGCAGGGCTGGCTGGACTCGAACATCGCCCGGATCGGCGGGCTGCTGCAGGGCCAGCGCGACCTCGGCGAGGTCTGCTCCATGATCATGGACGAGGTCGCGCCGCTGGTGGTCGCCCAGGTCGGGGCGTTCTTCCTGGTCGACCCGCCGGAGGCGCCGCCGCGCCAGCAGCGTCTGGTCATGCGCGCGGGGTACGGCCTGGTGGCCGAGGGCTCGGGGCCCGACGGGCCCCCCACCTTCCGGCTCGGCGAGGGGCTGGTCGGGCAGGTCGCCGCGAAGGGCCGCCAGGTGCTCGTCGCCGACGTGCCGCCGGGCTACCTGCCGATCCGGTCCGGGGTCGGGGCGACGGAGCCGCGGGCGGTGGTGATCCTGCCCGTGCTGTTCGAGGGCCGCGCGCTGGGCGTCATGGAGTTCGGTGCGGTGACCCGCTTCTCCGAGCTGCACCTGACGTTCCTGGAGCGCCTCGTCATCACCATCGGCGTCGCCATCCGCACCATCCAGGCCAACCGGCGCACCGAGGAGCTGCTGGCCCAGTCCCAGGACCTGGCCGGGGAGCTGCAGACCCGCTCCGCCCAGCTGCAGCGCACGAACGCCGAGCTGGAGGAGAAGGCCGCGCAGCTCTCGCAGCAGAACCGCAGCATCGAGATCAAGAACATGGAGATCGACGCGGCGCGCCGCGGCGTGGAGGAGAAGGCGCAGCAGCTGGCGGCGGCCAGCCAGTACAAGTCGGAGTTCCTGGCCAACATGAGCCACGAGCTGCGCACGCCGCTGAACTCGCTGCTGCTGCTCTCGCGGCTGCTGGCCGACAACCCGGACCACAACCTGTCCGAGCGCCAGATCGAGTTCGCCAGCACGATCCACAACGCCGGGTCGGACCTGCTGCGCCTGATCGACGACATCCTCGACCTGTCCAAGATCGAGGCCGGCCGGGTGGACGTCGAGCCGGCGCCGGTGGACCTGGCCGAGGTGCGCGGGTTCGTCCAGCGGGCGTTCGGCCCGCAGGCCGAGCACAAGGGCCTCACGCTGGTGGTCGAGGCCGCGCCGGGGCTGCCGGAGGAGATCGTCACCGACGGGCGGCGGCTGCAGCAGATCCTGCGCAACCTGCTCTCGAACGCCATCAAGTTCACCACGCACGGCACCGTGACGCTGGCGATGGCGCCCGCCGCCCCGAACGCGCGCGCCGGCGGCGACTCCCCGGCGACGGTGGCGTTCAGCGTGCGCGACACCGGGATCGGCATCGCCCACGACAAGCTCGCCATGATCTTCGAGGCGTTCCAGCAGGCGGACGGCACGACCAGCCGCAAGTACGGGGGCACCGGGCTGGGGCTGTCGATCAGCCGGGAGCTGGCGCGGCTGCTCGGCGGGGCGATCACCGTGTCGTCGCGCCCGGGTGCGGGGTCGGAGTTCACGCTCTACCTGCCGGAGGTGGGGCCGGGCGGCCCGGCCGTCACCCGGAGCCCGGTGCGCCGGGCCCTGGAGGGGCCGGAGCGGATGGGCCCCGACCGGTCGGGCCCCGACCGGTCGGGCGCCGGTTGGGCCGGCGCCGAGCGGGCGGCCGTCGAGCGGGCCGGCGGAGCCCTGGAGCGGGCGCCCGAGGTGGTCTCGACGCCGGTGGTCACGGTGGCCCAGCGGCGCGGGCCGGCGCCGGACCTGGCCGGGACGACGGTGCTCATCGTCGACGACGACGTGCGCAACGTGTTCGCCCTGACGAGCGCGCTGGAGCTGCACGGGCTGCGGGTGCTCTACGCCGACAACGGCACCGAGGGGATCGCGCTGCTGACCCGCCATCCGGAGGTCGACATCGTGCTGATGGACGCGATGATGCCGGACCTGGACGGCAACGAGACCACCCGGCTGATCCGGGACCTGCCCGAGGGGGCCGACCTGCCGGTGGTGTTCCTGACCGCGAAGGCGATGCCGGGCGACCGGGAGACGAGCCTCGCGGCGGGGGCGTCGGACTACGTGACCAAGCCGGTCGACCTCGACGAGCTGCTGGTCACCATGGCGTCGTGGGTGCGGCGGCCCGGGTCGGGGTCGGTCGGGGCGGGGGAGCGGTCGTGACGGGCGCCCGCCGGGCCAAGGTGCTCGCCGTCGACGACCGCCGGGAGAACCTGGTGGCGCTGCAGGCCATCCTCGAAGGGCTGGCCCTGGAGACCGTCGCGGTCGGCAGCGGCGAGGAGGCGCTCAAGCAGCTGCTCGTCGACGACTTCGCGGTGATCCTGCTCGACGCGCAGATGCCGGGCATGGACGGCTTCGAGACCGCGGCGCACATCAAGCGCCGCGAGCGCACCCGCCACGTCCCGATCCTGTTCCTCACCGCCGTCGACTACGACCCGCACCTGGCCTTCCGCGGCTACCAGGCCGGGGCGGTGGACTACATCAGCAAGCCGTTCGACCCGTGGGTGCTGCGGTCGAAGGTGTCGGTGTTCGTCGACCTGTGGGCGGTGCAGTCCCAGCTCGCCGAGCGCGCCGCCGAGCACGGTGCGCTGGGGTCGGCGGTGGACGACGTGCTGGACCTGCTCGGCAGCCCCGGCGAGGTCGACGACCCCGCCGCCGTGCTCGACCGGGTGCGCAAGCGCCTGGCCGCGGCGCGGGTGGGGCTGGACTGACACCGGTCCACGATCCGTCGTCATGATCGTCGGTTCGTCGCCCGATCCGGACAGATCCGTCGTTCCTGTCGACGCCGGCGCAG
The DNA here is from genome assembly GCA_036387155.1 of Pseudonocardia sp. GTDB lineage: Bacteria > Actinomycetota > Actinomycetes > Mycobacteriales > Pseudonocardiaceae > Pseudonocardia. The sequence goes on from DASVUG010000124.1 coordinate 10,874, forward strand.
CCGCACCCCGTCCTGGGCACGCGGAGCGCGGGCGCGGGGCACGGTCAGCTCGACCGCAAGTGGTGCATCCGGCAACATCGTTCGGGTCAACTCGTGGCCGTGATCGTCGAACCGTCGGCGGATCAGGACACCGCTGTCGCTCGGGCTGCCACTACAGCGATCACGGACGTGAACAGGTTCAGACCGGCTCGTCGAAGCCGTAGCAGCGCGCCGGGTTGTCGACCAGGACCCGGTGGCGGTGCCCGGGGTCGGGCAGCCACAGGTCGAGTTCGGCGCGGAGGTCGTCGGGGGTGGGGGAGCCGTTCGGGGCGGCGACGTAGGGCCAGTCCGAGCCCCACAGCAGCCGGTCGGGCACCGCGTCGAGCAGGTGCGCGACCCGCGGGGCGAGCGCGCGGCCCGCCTCGCGCGGGGACCGGTCGGGGGCCAGGCGGTAGGCCCCGGACAGCGTGATCCAGGCGCGTCCCTCCCGGGCCAGCGCGACGGCGACGGCCAGCGCCCGGTCGTCCGCGCCGCGGCGCGCGGCCAGGTGGCCCATGTGGTCGAGCACCACCGGGACGGGGGCGGCGCGGACGAGCTCGGCGACCTCGTCGGGGTGCGCGGCGAGGTCGGTCCACACCTCGGCGTGCCAGCCCCGCTCGGCCAGCCGGGGCCCGAGCGCCCGCAGGGCGGCCAGGGGCGCCCCGCCGGGGAACAGGTCCTGCACGCGCACCGCCCGCACACCGCCGTCGTGCAGCCGGTCCAGCTCGGCGTCGGGCACGTCGGCGTCGACGACGGCGACCCCGCGCAGCCGGTCCGGCGCCGCCGCCAGCCCCGCGAGCAGCGGGCGGTTGTCCGTGCCGTGCACGCTGGCCGTGACGAGCACCCCGCGGGCGGCGCCGACGGCGTCCAGGTGGGCCAGGTACGCCTCGGGGCCGGCGGCGAACGGCGCGTAGGCCGCCCCGGGCACCCGGTCCCCGTCGGGATCGAGGACGTGGGCGTGCACGTCGACGGCACCGTCGGGAAGGCCGGCCGGGGTCACGACCACGTTGTATCCGGCGGCCGCGGCACTGACACCATCGGACGCCGTCGCGCTGACGACGCGCCGGACCGCAGGGGCGATGTCCTCCCGTTCTCGCCGGACCGGACGGCGACGGGACGACCGACGATCGGGGCAGGAGGAGCCGTGGGACGCGGGGTCGCGGTGGTGACCGGCGGGAGCCGGGGGATCGGGGCGGCGGTGGTCCACGCCGTCGCCGCGGCGGGATGGGCGGTCTGCCTGACCTACCGCCGCGACGCGGCCGCCGCCGCGGCGGTGTGCGAGCAGGTCGGCGCGGCCGGCGGTGCGGCCGTGGCGGTGCGCGCCGACGTCGCCGTCGACGCGGACGTGCGCGCCGCGTTCGCGGCCGCGGACCGGCTCGGCCCGGTGACGGCCCTGGTCGCCAACGCCGGCGTCGTGGCACCGCGGGCGCGGGTCGACGAGATGGACGCGGAGCGGGTCGAGCGGGTGCTCGCGGTGAACGCGCTGGGCCCGATCCTGTGCTGCCGGGAGGCGGTGCGACGGCTCTCGACCCGCCACGGCGGTCCCGGGGGAGCCGTCGTGCTCGTGTCGTCGGCCGCGAGCCGGCTGGGCTCCCCGGGCGAGTACGTCGACTACGCGGCGTCCAAGGGCGCGGTGGACGCCCTCGGGCTCGGGCTGGCCCGGGAGGTGGCCGGGGAGGGCGTGCGGGTCAACGTCGTCCGGCCGGGCATCATCGAGACCGAGATCCACACGTCCGGCGGCCAGCCCGACCGGGTGACCCGGCTCGCGCCCACCGTGCCGCTCGGCCGCGCCGGGACGGCGGAGGAGGTGGCGGCCGCGGTGCTCTGGCTGCTGGGCGACGCGTCGGGCTACTGCACGGGCAGCATCCTCGACGTGGCGGGCGGCCGGTAGGGGTCGACCGCGCCCGGGCGATCAGGT
>DASVUG010000125.1:0-5776 GCA_036387155.1 Pseudonocardia sp.
CGACTCCGGCTGCCGGTCCGGGCGCCACCGCACGAACTGCGCGGTGTGCCGGAAGCGGACACCCTCCATGTAGTCGTAGCGCACCTCGACCACCCGCTCGGGGCGCAGCGGCGTGAACGACAGGTCCTTGCCGGCGTTCCAGCGGCTGACCTCGTTCTTGCGCGGGGTCCGCTCCCCCTGCTGGTGCGCGGCCCAGTTCCACGGGTGGCCCTCGAACGTCGTCACCAGCGGCTGGAGCTCGGTCATCAGCTCGCGGCGCACGGCCATCGGGAACGCCCCGACCACGCCCACCGACGCGAGCACGCCGCGCTCGTCGTACAGGCCCAGCAGCAGCGAACCGATCGCGTCCGGCCCGGACTTGTGCACCCGGTAGCCCGCGACGACGCAGTCGGCCGTCCGCTCGTGCTTGATCTTGAACATGACGCGGCGGTCCGGCTGGTAGGTCAGGTCCAGCGGCTTGGCGATCAGCCCGTCGAGGCCCGCGCCCTCGAAGCGCTCGAACCAGCGGCGGGCGGTGTCGAGGTCGCGGGTCACCGGCGTGACGTGCACGGGCGGCCCCGCGGCGGCCAGGCACTCCTCGAGGACGGCCCGGCGGCGCTCCAGGGGCTGCTCGGTGAGGTCGTCGTCGCCGAGGGCGAGCAGGTCGAAGGCGATGAACGACGCCGGGGTCTGCTCGGCGAGCAGGTTCACCCGGCTCGCGGCGGGGTGGATGCGCTGCTGGAGCGCCTCGAAGTCCAGGGTGTTGCGCGCCGTGTCGGCGACGACGACCTCCCCGTCGATCACCGAGCGTTCCGGGAAGTTCGCCAGGACGGCCGCGACGACCTCGGGGAAGTAGCGCGTCATCGGCTTCTCGTTGCGGCTGCCGATCTCGACCTCGGCGCCGTCGCGGAAGACGATCGAGCGGAAGCCGTCCCACTTGGGCTCGTAGAGCATGCCGGGCGGGATGTCGGTGACGGGCTTGGCCAGCATGGGCTTGACCGGCGGCACGACGGGGAGCTGCACCCGGCCAGTGTGCCCGGATCGGCGGGTCCGGTCAGCTCCCCGGACGGGGCGCCTCGGCCGCGAGCTGGCCGCAGGCGGCGCCGATCTCCTGGCCGCGGGTGTCGCGGACGGTGCACGCCACCCCGGCGGCCTGGACCCGGCGCACGAACTCGTCCTGCACCGGCCGCGGCGAGGCGTCCCACCTGCTGCCCGGCGTCGGGTTGAGCGGGATGAGGTTGACGTGCACGCGCTTGGTGCCGATCCGCTGCCGCAGCACGGTGCCCAGCAGGTCCGCCCGGAACGGCTGGTCGTTGACGTCGCGGATCAGGGCGTACTCGATGGAGACCCGCCGGCCGGTGGCGGTGGCGTAGCGGCGGGCGGCGTCGAGGACCTCGGCGACCTTCCACCGGGTGTTCACGGGGACGAGGGTGTCGCGCAGCTCGTCGTCCGGGGCGTGCAGCGACACGGCGAGGGTCACCGGCAGCCCCTCGGCCGCGAGCCGGTCGATCGCCGGGACGAGCCCGACCGTCGACACCGTCACACCGCGCGCGGAGATCCCGAGCCCGTCCGGGGCCGGAGCGGTGATGCGGCGCAGCGCCGCGACGACGCGGTTGTAGTTGGCCAGCGGCTCGCCCATGCCCATGAACACGACGTTCGACAGGCGCGCCGGCGCACCGAGGGCGCCGTCGCGGGCCGCCGCGGCCGCCTGCCGCACCTGCTCGACGATCTCGGCGGTCGACAGGTTGCGCTGCAGGCCGCCCTGGCCCGTGGCGCAGAACGGGCAGGCCATGCCGCAGCCGGCCTGGCTGGAGACGCACGCCGTGGCCCGGTCCGGGTAGCCCATGAGCACGGACTCGGCGAGCGTGCCGTCGTGCCCGCGCCACAGCGTCTTGCGCGTCGTGCCGCCGTCGCAGCTGCGCTCGGTCACGGGCGTGACCAGCGGGGGCAGCAGGGCGGCGAGCCCGTCGCGGGCGTCGGCGGGCAGGTCCGTCATCGCGGCGAGGTCCGCGGTGAACCGGCCGAAGTAGTGGCGGGCGAGCTGGTCCGCGCGGAAGGCGGGCAGACCGAGCCCGGCGACGGCCGCGCGGCGGTCCGCGGGGTCGAGGTCGGCGAGGTGCCGCGGCGGCAGGGTGCGGCGCGGGGCGTCGAAGACGAGGGGCAGGGCGGGCGGCGCGGATGTCATGGCCCCTCCAGTGTGCCAGCCGCGGGGCCCCGGCCGACCGCCGGCGACACCCGTCCCCCGCCCGGCGGCGCGGTCAGCGGCGGACGCGGCCGCGCAGCTCGCCGAGCAGCCCGGCCCCGTGGGCGGCGGCCGCCCACAGCAGCAGGCCGCCGGCGAACCCCACCAGCCCCTGCGACTCCGTCCGCCCGGGCGAGTTCAGCGCCAGCACCGCACCGGCGGCACCCAGCACCATCAGCCCGCCGCCGACGAGGAGCAGGCCGCGGCGGTCGAGGAGCGACGCCAGCGGCAGCACCAGCGCACCGATCAGGGCGGTGGCCAGCGGCACCGTCAGCTCGCCCCGACCCCCCGAGCGCAGCAGCACCCCGCCGACCACGACCAGCGCGACCCCGAGCACGAGCAGCTGCAGGACGCGGCGGCGCCCGGCCCGGTCGAGCTCCGGGCCGCGGGCGCCGGTACGGGCCGCCCGGACCACCAGCCACACGGTGAGCGTCAGGCCGGCGGCGAGCACCACCGTCGCCGGGCCGGCCGGCAGCGCGGACGACCCGACGAGCCACGCGACCCCGCCGGCCAGGGCCAGCACCGCCGACCCGGGAACCTCGACCTGCCTGCGCACGACCGTCCCCCCGTCATCCACCCGGCACCCGCGCCGGGGCACCGACGGTACCGGCCGCGCCCCGGGAGGGGCCCCCGCGGCCCTCGGCGCCGGCGGAGGCGCTGCTCAGGGCCCGGCGAGGCCGGTGCGGCGCACGTGCAGCCGGTAGCCGACCGGGATGTCCAGCCCGACGGTCGTGGCGATCGCGCGCTCGGCGACGGCCCGGCCGAACTCGATGCGCAGCACCGCGTCGCGCGTCGCCGCGTCCGGGAACCGCCACACCGTCGCGATCCGGCGCAGCGAGAAGCCCTGGTCGGCGAAGAACCGCTCGACCGCGGCGGGGTCGTAGCGGGGCAGGTCCGCGCGCATCCAGGTGCCGTAGGGGGGCGCGGTGGCGTCGAGGTCGACGACCGCGACGGCGCCGCCGGGGCGCAGGACCCGCTGCGCCTCGGCGAGCCCCGGCTCGCAGCCCCGCCCGAAGAAGTAGGCGGTGCGGGCGTGCACCACGTCCACCGACGCGTCCGGCAGCGGCAGCGCGGCCGCCTCGCCCTCCAGCACCCGGATCCCGGGCCGCCCGGCCACCCGCTCCCGGGCGCGCGCCACCAGCGGCGGGTGCGGTTCGACCCCGGTCACGGCCCGGGCCCCGACGAACATCGGCAGGTGGAAGCCGTCGCCGCAGCCGACGTCGACGACGTCGCGGCCCGCCCACGGCACGGCCTCGCGCAGCGCCGCCCAGATCGCGCCGTCGGCGTCCTGGGCGCGGTTCTCCGCCTCGTAGACATCGGGCCAGCGCCAGATGTTCGGGCTGGGGATGGCCGCCGGGCCGGCGGTGCGGCGGGAGGCGCGGGTCACCCGGGCGGGCGCGTCACGGGACGGGGACGAGCAGGCCGAGCACGAGGTAGGCCACCACCGCCGTCGGCAGCATCGAGTCCAGCCGGTCCATCAGCCCGCCGTGCCCGGGCAGCAGCCGCCCCATGTCCTTGATGCCGAGGTCCCGCTTGACCAGCGACTCGACGAGGTCGCCGAGCGTCGCGCTGACCACCAGCAGCGCGCCCGTGAGCGCCCCCTCCCACCAGGCGCCGCCGAGCAGCAGCGACACCGACAGCGCCCCGACCGCCATGCCGGCGGCCAGCGACCCGCAGAAGCCCTCCCAGGACTTCTTCGGGCTGATCGTCGGCGCCATCGGGTGCCGGCCCGCCAGCACGCCGACGGCGTAGCCGCCGATGTCCGACGCGGCCACGCACAGCACGTAGGTGAGCACGCGGCCGACCCCGTCGGGCGCCACCGTGAGCATCACGACGAACGAGCAGAACAGCGGCACGTAGACGGCGGTGAACACCCCGGCGGAGACGTCACGCAGGTAGTGCGCGGCGCCGGCGCGCATCCGCCACACCAGGCAGCCCAGCGCCGTCACGGCGAAGGACAGGCCGAGGCCCCGCAGGCCGAACGGCCAGCTCAGCCAGATCATGGCCTGGCCGCCGGCGAGCAGGACGGGCAGCGGGACCTCGATGCCGGCGCCGCGGCGCAGGGCGTCGCGCAGCTCCCAGGTGGCGATCGCGGTGGTGACGGCGAGCACGCCCACGAACGTGTAGCGGACCGTCAGCAGCGGCACGAGGATGACCGCCCCCAGGCCGGCGCCGACGACGACCGCGGCGAAGAGGTTCCGGCCTGCCCGCGACGGCCGGCGCGCCGGGTCCCCGACGGCCGGGACGGCGGCCGTGCCGGCGGCGGCCGGAGCTGCCGCCGGGTCCCGGGGCGGTCGGCCCGGCACGGGCACGTCCGAGGAGGCGGTCACCCGGTGCGGTTTCCTCTCGACGGTCGACGCCCGGCGGAGCGGGCGGGCGGGCCGGTCGGCCCCTTCCTCCTCGCGGTCCGGCTCAGACCTCGAGGAGCTCGGTCTCCTTGTGCTTGACCAGGTCGTCCACCTGGTGGACGTAGCGGTCCGTGGCGCCCTGCAGCTCCTTCTCGGCCCGGGCCACCTCGTCCTCGCCCGCCTCGCCGTCGCGCACGATGCGGTGCAGCTCGTCCATCGCCTTGCGGCGGATGTTGCGGATCGTGACCCGGGCGTCCTCACCCTTGCCGCGGGCGACCTTGACCATCTCGCGGCGGCGCTCCTCCGACAGCTGCGGGATGACCACCCGGATGATCTGCCCGTCGTTGCTCGGGTTGAGCCCGAGGTCGGAGTCGCGGATCGCCTTCTCGATCGACTTGAGCTGGCTGACGTCGTAGGGCTTGATGACCGCCATCCGCGCCTCGGGGATGTTGATCGACGAGAGCTGGTTCAGCGGCGTCATCGCCCCGTAGTAGTCGATGGCGACCCGGGAGAACATGTTCGGCGTCGCCCGCCCGGTGCGGACGCTCGCGAGGTCGTCCTTGGCCACCGAGACGGCCTTCTCCATCCTCTCCTCGGCGTCGAAGAGCGTCTCGTCGATCACGGCGGCTCCTTGCTGCTAGTGACCCGGGAGTGCGACGTCCGGGGTGCTGACCAGGGTGCCGATCCTCTCACCCCGCACCGCACGGGCGATGTTGCCCTCGGTGAGCAGGTTGAACACGATGATCGGCATCCGGTTGTCCATGCAGAGGCTGAACGCGGTGGCGTCCGCGACCGCCAGGCCCTGCTCCAACGCCTCGCGGTGGGTGATCTCGTCGTACATCTTCGCGTCCGGGTCCGTCTTCGGGTCGGCGGTGTAGACCCCGTCCACGCTCTTCGCCAGCAGCAGCGCCTCGGCGCCGACCTCCAGGGCGCGCTGGGCGCCGGCGGTGTCGGTCGAGAAGTAGGGCATGCCGACGCCGGCCCCGAAGATCACGACACGGCCCTTCTCCAGGTGCCGGATGGCCCGGCGCGGGATGTAGGCCTCCGCGACCTGGCCCATCGTGATGGCCGTCTGCACGCGGGTGTCGATGTGGTGCTCGCGCTCCAGGAAGTCCTGGAGGGCGAGGCAGTTCATCACCGTGCCGAGCATGCCCATGTAGTCGGCGCGCGCCCGCTCCATGCCGCGCTGGTGCAGCTCGGCGCCGCG
>DASVUG010000126.1:0-4119 GCA_036387155.1 Pseudonocardia sp.
GGAGCTCCGCCCGCCGCGCCGGCTGGAAGCTCTGCATCGCGGCCAGGGTCAGCGGGGTGCCCACCAGCACGCTGACCAGGTAGGTCAGCCCGATCGCCGCGGTGGCGACGGAGTTCTTGAGCAGCAGGAACCGCGGGTCGCCGCTGACGAGGCCGAGCACCAGGCCGAGGCCGAGGACCAGCAGCATCACCGTCGCGAACACGTTGAGCGACCGCCGCCGCACCGCGTCCCACCCGATCCGCGCGGCCGCGAGGGCGGTCGCCGCGAGGAGCGCCGGCCGGTCGGCGACGCCGAGCAGGTGCAGGACGTAGTACGCGGCCAGCGGCAGGCCGACGTCCCACGCCAGCCCGCGCAGCAGGAGCCCCGGGGTGAACCGCCCCGCCCGGTCCTGATCGGCGTCGCCCCGTTGCCGGTCGTCCGCCGCGGGGCCGGTCCCGTCCCGCAGCACGTTCACCGGGCCGGCCCGCCGACCGCGTCGGGGTCGGCACCGGGCGCGAGCTCGTCGTCGGCGATCCACGAGCCGTGGAACCCCGACGGCACCCCCCGCGGCAGCGTCACGGCCGCGACCGGCGGGCCCGCCACGTCCGTGGCGTCGAGGACCAGCAGCTGCGACGCGCTGCCGTCCCGCCGCGTGGTGATCGTCAACAGCCAGCCGTCGTCCTCCGCGCGGCCCGCGGTCGCCGGGTGGTCGGCGCGGCTCGCCGCGGCGGGCACGAACACCGCCTCCCCCGCGACGACGTCCGGGCCGAGGGCGTGCTCGTGCACGACGCCCGTCGAAGCGTCGAACTTGACGATCCCCGACCCGCCGTCGGGGTCGGTCACGGCGTAGCGGTAGCGGGCCTCCCGCCCGACGCGCTCGTCGTCCACCGTCGGGAACTCGACGGGCCGGTCCGTCAGCGCGGACTCGGTGACGGCGCCGGTGGCCGGGTCGAGCACCCAGCGGTGCAGGCGGGCGCGCCCGGTCGCGGCCGCCGCCGCGGCGGGGCCGGCCGGGTCGCCTCCGCCGATCGCGCCCGGCCCGTCCCACATGGCGAGGGCGTCGGGGGCGGCGTAGCGCGCGGCGTCGAGGACGACGCGGCCGGCGGCGTCGGTGTGCGCGTTGCCGACGTGGAAGACGTAGGACGGGTCGACGTCGAACCAGGTCACCCGCCCCGGGTGGGCCAGGGGCATGACGCCGATCCGGGCGCCGTAGGAGTCGTCCCAGCCGAACGGCATGCCGCGCTCGAGCCGGGCGAACGAGAACACCATCGGCAGGTCCAGGAACACCGCGTGCCGGTCGGTGATCGCGAAGTCGTGCATCATCGTCGGCCCCGGGACGGCGATCTCCGCGCTGGTCACGAGCTCGCCTGCGGCCGAGAGCCGGTGGTAGGTCAGGTACGGCGGCAGGACCCCGTAGCCGAAGAAGTGCAGCTCGCCGGTGACCGGGTCGGTCTTGGGGTGCGCGGTCATCGCCGTGGTGAGCCGGCCGTCGAAGTCGCACGGCCCGACGGTGCCCAGCTCCGGGGTGAGCACGTGCGGGAAGCTGCTCTCGACCAGCGCCATGATCCGCCCGGCGTGGGCGATGACGTGGGTGTTCGCGACGCCGACGGAGTGGTCGATCCCGTTGGGGCCGATCATCGATTCGCCCGCCAGGGCCTTCGTGCGGACCCAGCGGTTGCGGTACCACTCCGCCCGGCCCGCGCGCAGCCGGATCCCGTGCACCATGCCGTGCCCGGTGAACCAGTGCGGTGAGGGCTCGCCGGGCAGCGGGTTCGGGCCGTTGCGCAGGTAGCGGCCGGTCAGCTCGGGCGGCAGCGCCCCCTCGACGGGCAGGTCGACGGCGTCGATCTCGTCCGCGACGGGTGCGAGGTGACCGGTCAGGTGCAGCGGCGTGGTGGCGGTCATGCCGGGAGCATGCTCGTGTCGACGTCGACATGTCAACAATGACATGTCGCCGCAGGACCACTACGGTGACGCCATGTCGTTGCCGCACGCGCTGCTGGGCCTGCTCGCCGTCGCCCCGCGCTCCGGCTACGAGCTGACGAAGGTGTTCGCCGGCGAGTTCGGCCGCTACGCCTGGCAGGCCGGGCACACGAGCATCTACCCGGAGCTCGCCCGGCTGGCCGACCAGGGCCTGGTCGAGGTGACCCACGAGGGCGCCCGCGGCAGCCGGACCTACGCGGTCACCGACGCCGGGCGCGCCGCGCTGCGGACGTGGCTGCTCACCCCGCGCGAGCACGGCAAGGTGCGCGACGAGCGGGTGCTGCGCATGTTCCTGCTCTCGGCGCTGGACCCGGCCGACGCCCGCACGATCCTGGAGCGCATCGCGGCGACCACCGCCCGCGAGGCCGCGCAGCTGCGCCGCGTCCGCGCGGAGGCCGGCCCGGTCCGCCCGGGCCCGGAGGGCTTCGGCCAGCTCGCGGCCGAGTTCGGGCTGCGCCAGTACGACGCGGTGCACGGCTGGGCGGTCTGGGCGATGGAGCAGCTCGCCGCCGCCGACGCCGAGGCAGCCGCCGAGCGCGACCCCGCCCCCGCCGCCCCGCGCTGAGCGGGCGTCAGCCGCTCCCGGCCGGGACGCCGCGCTGCGCGTCGTAGGCCTCGCGCGCCGCGACGACCTCGAGCGCGGCGCCCTCCAGCGTCTCGACGAGCGCGCGCACGTGACCCGCCACCCGCGCCCCGAGCGGGGTGAGCGCGTACTCGACCCGCGGCGGGATCGCGGTCACGACCTCCCGGGCCACCAGCCCGTCGCGCTCCAGGGTGTGCAGGGTCTGGGCCAGCATCTTCTCGCTGACGCCCTCGACCCGGCGGCGCAGGGCGTTGAACCGGTAGCCGCCCTCGTCCAGGGCGAGCAGGGCCAGGACGGACCACTTGCCGGCGACGTCGGCGAGCAGGTCGCGCGACGCGCAGTTGCGAGCGAAGACGTCCACGACCAGGGCGGCGTCGACGTCGGGCTCGGTCACGCACGCCAGAATACCCCCCACCCGCTTGGCACTACCCGAAGCTGTGGCACTGTGAAATCGTTAGTGCCATATGTTCCCGCCGCGAAAGGACCGACCATGACCACCTACGCCGTCACCGGAGCCACGGGGCACCTGGGTCGCCTCGCCGTCGCGGAGCTGCTCGCCCGGGGCGTGCCGGCCGCCGACGTCGTCGCGCTGGCCCGCACTCCCGACAAGGCCGCCGACCTGGGCGTCCCGGTGCGCCGTGCCGACTACGCCGACCCCGCGACGCTGCCGGCGGCCCTGGAGGGCGTCGACGCCCTGCTGTTCGTCTCGGGCAGCGAGGTCGGGCAGCGCGTCCCGCAGCACACCGCCGTCGTCGAGGCGGCCAAGGCCGCGGACGTCGGCCGGGTCGTCTACACCAGCCTGCCGCGCGCCGACGTCTCGGCCAACCCGCTGGCGCCCGAGCACCAGGCCACCGAGGAGCTGCTGCGCGACTCGGGGCTGACCTACGCGCTGCTGCGCAACAACTGGTACTACGAGAACTACACCACGCGGCTGCCGCAGTACCTGCAGAGCGGCGAGGTGACGGGCCTGTCGGGCGACGCGCACGTCGGCGCCGCGGCCCGGGAGGACTACGCCGCCGCGGCGGTCACGGCCCTGCTGGACCCGCCGGCGCCCGGCGCCGTCCTCGAGCTGAACGGCCCGGGCTTCAGCCTGGCCGAGCTCGCTGCGACGATCACCGCGGTCACGGGCACGACGGTGGTGTACCGCGACAGCACGCCCGACGAGCTCGGCGCGGGGTTCCGGGCGGCCGGCCTGCCCGCGGGGTTCGCGGACCTCCTGGTGGCCGTGGAGGAGTCGAGCGCCCGCGGCGACCTCGACGTCCGGACCCCCGACCTCGAGCGGCTGCTCGATCGCCCCGCCGTCACCCTCGAGGAGTTCCTGCGCCGGTCGACCGCGGCGGTGGCTGCGTAGGCTCCCGATCACCACCATCGCCCAGGGAGAGAACATGCCGCTCGACAGCACCGTCGTCCGCCTGGCCAAGGGCAAGAACCTCGCCACCGTCGTCACCCTGATGCCCGACGGGCAGCCGCAGGCGCAGTACACGTGGGTGGACACCGACGGCGAGCACCTGCTCGTCAACACCGAGCCCCAGCGCCAGCGCTTCAAGAACCTCGAGCGCGACCCGCGGATCACG
>DASVUG010000127.1:0-4534 GCA_036387155.1 Pseudonocardia sp.
CGCCGTGTCGATCTGCGCCTGCGTGGGCCGGCCCTCGAACCCGCTGCCGGGCGCCACGAGGTTGCCGGCCAGCAGGCCGATGAACAGCGCGATCACCGTGGCGACGAAGAAGTAGCCCAGCGCCCGCAGGGCGAGGCCGCCGGCGCGGGCGAGGCTGCCCAGCGAGGCGATGCCGACGATCACCGTGCAGAAGATGACGGGCCCGATGACGACCTTGATCAGCTGGATGAACAGGTCCGCGAGGATCTTGAGCTGCTTGGCGAACCCGGGGGCGACCAGGCCCACGAGGATGCCGAGGGCGATACCGACCAGGACCCAGAACCACAGCTGGGTGTAGAGGCGCCTCTTCGTGCGTGTGGCGGGTGCACCGTCCGGCGGCCGTGCGGCGGTCTCGACCATGGGATTCCTCCGACCTGGGTGTGCTGCGGAGCCACCGCGGAGGCGGACGTACCACTCCCGGTGCGGCAGCAGTATGGGCCGATCGGTCCCGATGTGCCACGGTTGAGCGGGGTCGATGCCGGATCGTCGGTCGGGGGCGGTCGGCTCCGGACCGCCGGGTCAGGCCGTCGGGGCCGCGCGCATCGCCGCGCGGGCGTCGTCGCGCCGCATGCCCGTCGCCTGCAGCAGGTCCAGCGCGATCGACCGCACCTGGGCGACGAGCACCTGCTCGGAGGTGCCGAGGTCCACCACCGCGGCGTCGGACACGAGCGTCGCGTGCCGCACCACGTCCAGCACCGCGCCGCGGGCGCGCTCGCGGTCGCCGTGGCGGACCAGCTGGGCGGTCAGCCGGCGGACGGCCGTCGAGAGCTCCCGCAGGACGTCGGGCAGGTCCGGGACCTCCGGCTCGCCGTCGCACAGCGCGGCGTGGGCGCGCCGCGCCAGGACGCGGGTGTTGCGCATGGCGTAGTCGGCGCGCTCGGCCAGCTCCGCGTAGCGCCCCAGCACCGAGCGCCGGCGTCGGTGCATGGGGGACAGCGCCGTGACCTCGTAGCCGGCCCGCACCGCGGTGCGCAGCTCGTCGATCGACGGCTGGGTGGCGCGGGCCCGGCGCAGCGCCGCGGCCGCGGCGTCGACGTCCCGGTCGGCCAGCGCGTCGGCGACGTCGGCCAGCACGGCGGCCAGCTCGTCGAGCAGCGTCCGGGCGGCGCGGCGCACCGGCCCGACCGGGTCGGTCGGCAGCACGGCCACCACCAGCACCCCGACGAGGCCGCCGATCAGGGCGTCCACGCACCGGTCCAGGCCGCCGGCCTGGCCGGGTGGCAGGAGCGTCGCGACGAGCACCGCCGAGGCCCCCGCCTGGTTCGTCACCAGGGTGCCGCCCCCCGCGAACACCGCCACCGCGACGGCGAGGACCACCACGACGGTGATCTGCCACCAGCCGCTGCCGATCGCCGAGACGAGCACGTCCCCGACGAGGACGCCCAGGCTGACCCCGACGACCAGCTCGACGGCGCGGCGCAGCCGGTTCGCCAGCGACACCCCGAGGCTGATCACCGCGGCGATCGGGGCGAAGAACGGGCGCTCGTGCCCGACGACGTCGTGCGCCACGAGCCACGCCAACCCGGCCGCCACCCCGCACTGCACGATCGGCAGGGCGGACGACCGCAGCCGCTGCAGCGCCCGGCGCCACCGTTGCCCCGCACCGCGTACCCGGAGTCGGCGCCACGGCGGGGCGGTGCGGGCCCCGGGCGGGACGGCCGGCCGGGCGCGGCGCAGAGCGGTCCGCACGCGCCCCACCGGCGTCCCCCGTGGTCCCACCTGCGGACCCCCGCCCCGCTCCGCCGCGGCGCCGCTGCGTCAGGCGAACCCGAGCGCCGCGGGGGCGTCCGGGTCGGCGTCGGCGAGGAACGCCGTGCAGCGCTCCGCCTCGTCCAGCTCGCCGATCGCCGCCGCGGCCCGGGCGAGCGCGGCCAGCGCGCGCAGGAACCCGCGGTTGGGGGCGTGCGCCCACGGCACCGGGCCGTGGCCCTTCCAGCCCGAGCGCCGCAGCTGGTCGAGCCCGCGGTGGTAGCCGGTGCGGGCGTAGGCGTACGCCGCGACCGGAGCGCCGTCGTGCAGCGCCGCCTCCGCGAGGCTCGCCCAGGCGGCGCTCGACGTGGGGTGCGCGGCGGCGACGGCCGTCGCGTCCGTCCCCGCGTCGAGCTCGGCGACGGCCGGGTCGACGGGCAGCCGGGTGGGCTCCGGGCCGAGGAGGTTCCCGTGCAGGTTCCCGTGCGTGGTCATGCGGCCATCCTGCCCGGTGCCCCGGTCGGGGCCGGGCGCCGGCTTGCGAGGAAGGCCACCTTCACCGCGTCTGACGCCGTGAAGGTGGCCTTCCTGGCACGTTCCCGGCAGTCGATCAGGTGCCGAGGGTCTTGCCGTCGCTGTTGAGGTTGCGGCACGCCTCGACCACGCGCGCGGCCATGCCGGCCTCGGCGGCCTTGCCCCAGGCCCGCGGGTCGTAGGCCTTCTTGTTGCCGATCTCGCCGTCCACCTTGAGCACGCCGTCGTAGTTGCGGAGCACGTGGTCCGCGACCGGCCGGGTGTAGGCGTACTGGGTGTCGGTGTCGATGTTCATCTTCACCACGCCGTAGGAGATGGCCTCCTGGATCTCCTCGGGCAGGGAGCCCGACCCGCCGTGGAACACCAGGTCCAGCGGCTTGCTGCCCTCGGCCAGGCCCAGCTTGCGGGTGGCCACCTCCTGGCCCTCCTTGAGCACCACCGGGCGGAGCTTGACGTTGCCCGGCTTGTAGACGCCGTGCACGTTGCCGAACGTCGCGGCCAGCAGGTAGCGGCCCTTCTCGCCGCCGCCCAGCGCGTCGATCGTGGCCTCGTAGTCGCCCGAGGCGGTGTAGAGCTTCTCGTTGATGTCGTGGGAGACGCCGTCCTCCTCGCCGCCGACGACGCCGATCTCGACCTCGAGGATGATCTTCGCCTTGGCCGACTGCTCCAGCAGCTCCGCCGCGATCCGGAGGTTCTCGTCCAGCTCGATGGCCGACCCGTCCCACATGTGCGACCCGAACAGCGGGTTCTCCCCGCGGTCCACCCGCTCGCGGCTGATCGCCAGCAGCGGCCGGACGTAGCCGTCGAGCTTGTCCTTGGGGCAGTGGTCGGTGTGCAGCGCCACGTTGACCGAGTACTTCTTCGCGACGACGTGGGCGAACTCGGCGAAGGCGACGGCCCCGGTGACCATGTCCTTGACGGTGGAGCCGGACAGGAACTCCGCGCCGCCGGTGGAGACCTGGATGATGCCATCGCTCTCGGCCTCGGCGAAACCGCGCAGGGCGGCGTTCAGCGTGCTGGAGCTGGTGAGGTTGACGGCCGGGTAGGCGTACTCGCCGCTCTTGGCGCTGTCCAGCATCTGGTTGTAGATCTCGGGGGTCGCGATCGGCACGGCTCCGCCCTCCTGTCGTCGGGTGTCTCGCCGGTGGTGTTCCTCGGCATCCTCGGCGCAGTATTCCCCACCCGGTCGCGCCCGGGACCGGTCGTGCACCCGCCGCGGGAGACGCACTCCGTCGGGCGTCCCCGGGGACTCGATAGTCTGCACGGGTGATCGGCGGGGGATACGAGCGCGGCGGCGACGGCCGGCCCGTGGAGTGGAGCGGGGACCACCGCGGCCACCCCGGTGCGTTCGGGGCCGCGGAGAGCGCGGTCGAGCACACGCTCAGCCGGCTGCGGGCCCTGGACGACCGCGGGCCCGCCGAGCCGCCCCCCTCCACCGAGCCGCGCACGCTGGCCGACCTCTACCGGGACCACCGCATGCGCATGGTGCGGCTGGCCATCCTGCTGGTCGACGACCCGAACACGGCCGAGGACGTCGTGCAGGAGGCGTTCACCGGGCTGCACCGGCACTGGTCGGGGCTGCGCGACGAGGCCGCCGCCGTGGCGTACCTGCGCACCGCCGTGGTGAACGGCTCGCGCTCGGTGCTGCGCCGGCGGCGCACCGCGCGCGACTACGTGCCGCCCCACCAGGTCAACGCCCGCTCGGCGGAGTCGCTGGCGATGCTCTCGGCCGAGCACCAGGCCGTCGTGGACGCCCTGGGCACGCTGCCGCCCCGGCAGCGCGAGGTGCTCGTGCTGCGCTACTACGGCGGCATGTCGGAGGCCGAGATCGCCGACGCCACCGGCATCAGCCGCGGCACGGTGAAGTCCACCGCGAGCCGCGCGCTCGACGCGGTGCAGCGGGTCATGGCCGGGCGCACGGGCCGGCCGTGAGCCGCGCGGTGGCACGACCGGGTCGGCGGGGCCGTCGATGAGCGCGGCACGCGCCGTCGCGACGCCGCCGGTCCCCGGCGAGGCGGTGGCATGACGGTGGACGGGCGGGCGGGCGTCGGCCGGGACGCCGACGACGAGGCGAACGCGCGTCGCCTCGCCGAGGCGCTGCGCGCCCAGGCCGCCCTCGGGGCCCGGCCCGGCGCGGCACCGGCCCGCACGCCCACCCCGCCCCCGGCCGGGCCCCGCAGCACGCCGGGCCCGGGCACGGGCGGGCTGCGGCCGGGCGGCCCGTCGGGGTCGCAGCCCGGCCACGCCATGGCCGCGCGCGGCCGCCCGCTCG
>DASVUG010000128.1:0-8617 GCA_036387155.1 Pseudonocardia sp.
AGCGCGGCGCGGGTCAGCGTGGCGCGCTGCCCGTCGAGCAGCAGCCGCTCGACGAAGGGCGCGTAGGTGTCGCGGGTGTGCAGGCGCCAGCCCTCGCCGACGCGGCGCAGGTCGATGCCCCGGCCGTCCGCGGCGTAGCGCCGCGCCAGCTCGCCCAGCGCGGCGCGGACCCGGGCGACCGGCTGGTCCAGCGCCGCGGCGAGCGCGTCGTCCCGGGCCGGCGCGTCGACGACGAGCAGCAGCGCCTCCAGCGCGGCGTCCAGCGCGGCCGGGTCGGTCAGGTCGGGCAGACCGTCAGCCTCGTCCGTCGCCACGCCCGAGAGTCTCCTCCACCCCCTTGATCCGGCGCGGGGCAGCCGCCCCTCACGGAGTGAGGGGCGGATGCGTCGCAGCCGGATCGGTCACAGCCCAGCGGACGGTCAGCTCCCCGAAGCACTCGGGCTGCTCCAGCGTGATCGTCGCCTCCCGGAACAGCTCGAGCAGCGCCAGGAAGCGGGCGACGACCTCCAGCTGCGTGGCGCACTCGGCCACCAGCGCGGCGAAGGTCGCCGTGCCGCGCTCGGCCAGCAGGGCCCGCAGCGCCGCGACGTGCTCGGCGACGGACACGGCCGGGGCGTGCAGGTGGTCCAGCCCGACCGTCGGCGGCGGCCGGGGCCGCAGCACCGCCGCCGCGAGCTCGGCGAACCGGGCCGGGTCGACGCCCAGCAGCACCTCGGGCAGCAGGCCCGCGAACCGCTCCTCGGGCGCCACCGACCGCGGGAACCGGCGCAGCGCCGTGGCCTCCAGCTCGACGAACAGCTCCGCGACGCGCTTGTAGGCGCGGTACTGCAGCAGCCGGGCGAACAGCAGGTCCCGCGCCTCCAGCAGCGCGTCGTCCCCGTCGTCCTCGCCCGTCTCGGGGTCGGGCAGCAGCCGCGCGGCCTTGAGGTCGAGCAGCGTCGCCGCGACGACCAGGAACTCGGAGGTCTCGTCGAGATCGGCGGCGTCGCCGAGCGCCGTCAGGTGGGCGATGAAGTCGTCGGTGACGCGGTGCAGCGCCAGCTCGCACACGTCGAGCTCGTGCTTGCCGATCAGCTGCAGGAGCAGGTCGAACGGGCCGGTGAAGTTGTCGAGCCGGACGGTGAACCGCGCCGGTTCGCCGGCGGGCGCGGAGGGCTCCGCGGCGGGCGGCGGTGCGGCGACCAGCGTCACCGGGCGAGGACCTCGCGGGCCAGCAGGCGGTAGGCGGCCGCGCCGGCCGACGCCGGCGCCCACGTCGTGATGGGCTCGCCGGCCACCGTCGTCTCCGGGAACCGGACCGTCCGGTTGATCACCGCCTGGAACACCAGGTCGCCGAACGCCTCCCGGACCCGGTGCTGCACCTCGCGGGTGTGCAGCGTCCGCGGGTCGAACATCGTGGCGAGGATGCCGAGGATCTCCAGGTTCGGGTTCAGCCGGTCGCGCACCTTGTCGATCGTGTCCATCAGCAGCGCCACGCCGCGCAGGCTGAAGAACTCGCAGGCCAGCGGGATGAGCACGGTGTCGGCGCAGGCGAGCGCGTTGATCGTGAGCAGCCCCAGGGAGGGCTGGCAGTCGATGAGGACG
This sequence comes from Pseudonocardia sp., assembly GCA_036387155.1. Lineage (GTDB taxonomy): Bacteria > Actinomycetota > Actinomycetes > Mycobacteriales > Pseudonocardiaceae > Pseudonocardia. The sequence goes on from DASVUG010000128.1 coordinate 1,585, forward strand.
ATGTCGTAGTCGTCGAGCACCGGCTTCAGGGCCCGGCCCAGCGCCTGCTCGCGGCCGACCTCGAAGACCAGCTGGACCTCCGCCGCCGACAGGTCGATGTTGCTGGGCAGCAGGTCCATCCCCGGCACCGACGTCTTCCGGATGACCTCCTCGGCCTCCGCGTCGCGCGCCATGAGCAGGTTGTAGACGGTGGCGTCGAGCTGGTGGGGCTGCACGCCGAGCCCGACCGACAGGGCGCCCTGCGGGTCGAAGTCGACCAGCAGCACGCGGCGGCCGTACTCGGCGAGCGCGGCGCCGACGTTGATCGTCGACGTCGTCTTGCCGACGCCGCCCTTCTGGTTCGCCACGGCGATGACGCGCGCCGGGCCGTGCTGGGTCAGCGGGGTGGGCTCGGGGACGCCGTCGGCGCCGGTGACGACCTCGGTGTCGGCCTCGATGTCGCTCTCGGCGCCCAGCTCCTCCGCCCGGGGATCGATGGGCCGCGTCATGTCCATGCGGACTCCGGTCTCTCGCTGTCGGCTCCGGACCACGTGCGCGTCCGGATCGATCAGGGCAGGGTAGGAGCACGTCGGAGCGGTGGGCAACGCGCCCCGCCGTGGGGCGGCGCGGGAATTTCGGCGGATCCCCGGGGTCAGCCGCGGGCGCGGGGGTGGGCGGTGGCGTAGACCTCGCGGAGGGCGTCGACCGTGACGTGGGTGTAGAGCTGCGTGGTGGTGACGGACGCGTGGCCCAGCAGCTCCTGCACGACCCGGACGTCCGCGCCGCCGGCGAGCAGGTGCGTCGCGAAGCAGTGCCGCAGGGTGTGCGGGGACACCGCGCGGGCGACGCCGGCGGTCTCCGCGGCGGCCCGCAGCACGTGGAAGGCGCTCTGCCGGCTCAGCCGGGCGCCACGGGCGTTGAGCAGCAGCGCGCCGCGGGCGGACGGCGCCGCACCGCGCCCGTTGGCCGCCAGCACCGGGCGGCCGCGGACGCGGTAGGCCTCGACGGCCGCCAGCGCCGGGCGCCCGACCGGCACCAGGCGCTCCCGGCCGCCCTTGCCGCGCAGCAGGACGGTGCGGGCACGCTCGTCGAGGTCGTCGAGGTCGATCCCGACGGCCTCGGAGATCCGCGCGCCCGTCGAGTACAGCAGCTCCAGCAGGGCGCGGTCGCGCAGCGCCGCCGGGTCGTCCCCGGGGCGCCCGGCGAGCAGCTGGTCGACCTCGTCGATCGTCAGCGTCCGCGGCAGCCGGCGCGGCTGCGCGGGCGGGGCGACCGCGCGGGCGACGTCGTCGGCCACCACGCCGTCGCGGGCGGCGAACCGGTGCAGGCCGCGGACGGCGGCCAGCGCCCGCGTCGTCGACGACGCGGCCAGCGCCGGGCGGTCGGGCCCGGGGGTGCGCAGGGCGACGACGAACGCGGTGACGTGGCACTCCCGCACGTCGGCGAGGTCCTCGACCCCGGCCGCGGCCAGGTGCGCGGCGTAGCGCTCCAGGTCCGTCGCGTACGCGCGCAGGGTGTTGCGGGCGCTGCCGCGCTCCACGGCGAGGTGGTGCAGGAACGCCGCGACGGTGGCGTCCAGCGCGCGGGGCGGCACGCGCGCAGCGTAACCGGGGCGGCGCCCGGAATGCGTTTGGCGACGGCGGCGCGTGGGACCACCATCGGGGCCTCGGGCCGGGAGGAGGACGACGTGGAGCGGCTGGGCGAGAAGCTGTACAACTGGGCGTCGCTGCTGGAGGACGGCGCCCGGCGCCAGGCGGAGAACACCGCCGCGATGCCGTTCGTCCTGCCGCACCTGGCCCTCATGCCCGACGCCCACCTCGGCAAGGGGGCGACGGTCGGCAGCGTCATCCCGACCGACGGGGCGATCATGCCCGCGGCCGTCGGCGTCGACATCGGGTGCGGCATGCAGGCCGTCCGCACGCAGTTCACCACCGCGGACCTGGACCCCGACACGCTGCCCGCGCTGCACGCGTCGATCGCGCGGCGCGTGCCGCTGTCGGCCGGGCGGTACAACAAGCGCGTCCAGGACACGGCGGCACCGCGGGTCGCGGAGCTCGCCGCGCTGGCCGCCGAGGCCGGCTTCGACCCGAAGCGGTACGCGGCGAACTGGGAGCTCCAGCTCGGCTCACTCGGCTCGGGCAACCACTTCATCGAGGTCACCCTCGACGAGCGGGACCGGGTGTGGCTGTTCCTGCACACCGGCTCACGCGGGGTCGGCAACAGGATCGCGACCACGCACATCCGGGTGGCGCAGGAGCAGAGCGCCCGCCTCGGGACGACGCTGCCCGACCGCGACCTCGCCCCCCTGGTGGAGGGCACCGACGAGTTCCGGGCCTACATCGCGCAGATGCGCTGGGCCCAGGAGTTCGCGCGGCTCAACCGCGAGGAGATCATGGACCGCTGCGTCGAGGCGCTGGCCCGGCACGTGGGGACGGCGGCGCAGCGGCAGGAGACGATCAACTGCCACCACAACTACACGACCCGGGAGACGCACTTCGGACGCGAGGTGTGGCTGTCGCGCAAGGGCGCCATCCACGCGGCCGAGGGCGTCCGCGGGCTGATCCCGGGCTCGATGGGCACGGCCTCCTACGTCGTGACCGGCCGGGGCAACGCGCTGTCGCTGCACTCCAGCCCGCACGGCGCGGGGCGCAACCACTCCCGCACGGCCGCGCGGAAGCGGTTCACCCGGGAGTCGCTCGACACGGCGATGAAGGGCATCGCGTGGGGGCGCTCGAACGCCTTCCTGGACGAGCACCCGGAGGCCTACAAGCCGATCGACGTCGTCATGCGCGACGCGGCCGACCTCGTGGCGGTGGACCACACGCTGCGTCAGGTCGTGAACGTCAAGGGTGACTGAACGACGGCCCGCCCACGCGGTCGTGGAGGCGTGGGCGGGCGCCGGACCGCGGGCGGCGGCGGTACGGTCGAGGGGTGGGCACACCGGAGCCGCGGCCGCTGCGCATCGGCCACGCCGAGCGGGAGCAGGCCGTCCAGGCCCTCGGGGAGCACTTCGCGCGGGGGCGGCTGGAGCCGGACGAGTTCGAGGAGCGGACGACGGCGGCCTACGCCGCCCGGACGGCGGCGGAGCTGGACGCGCTGTTCGCCGACCTGCCCCGGCCGGGGCTGCCGACCCCGGACGCCCACGCCGACCGGCCGCCCCCGACGTTCCCGGGGCTGCGGCCGACGGTCTTCCCGCCGGCGCCGGTGGCCCCGTGGCCGCACCCGCCGGCCGTCGCCGACCCGCAGGCCCCCCACGGCCGGGAGCCGGTGACGGGGATGCCGTACTCGGACCGGTCGAAGGTCGTCGCGGGCGTGCTGCAGCTGCTCCTGCCCTGCGGCATCGGCCGGTTCTACACCGGCAACACCGGCATCGGCGTCGCGCAGCTGCTGCTCAGCTTCTTCGGGATCGGCATCCTGTGGGCCTTCATCGACGGGATCGTCATCCTCGCCGGCCGACCCACCGACGCGTACGGACGTCCCCTGCGCCCCTGACCGCTCCTCCGCACGCGCGCCTGCGCGTCCCGGACCGAGCCGGTCAGCCCCCGGCCTCCCGCGCCGCGAAGCGGGTGGGGCGGTCCGGCCACGGGGTGTCGGCCGGGCGGGTCCGGGCCGCGCCGGTGCGCACGGCGTGGACCGCGAGGACGGCGGCGCTGGTGCTGGAGTTGGCGATCGTGCCGTCGAAGACCATGGCCAGGGCGTCGGCCAGCGCGATCTTGTGGATCTCCAGGTCGGCCTCCTCGTCGTCCGCGTCGAGCTGCGGGCGGCCCACCTCGTGCAGCCCGGTCGCGAGGTAGACGCGCACGGCCTCGTCGGAGAACCCCGGCGACGGGAGGACGTCGACCAGCACCGACCACTCGTCCGCCGCCAGCCCCACCTCCTCCTCGAGCTCGCGCCGCGCGGTCACCACGTCGTCCTCGCCGGCGTGGTCGAGCAGGCCGGCGGGCATCTCCCACAGCCGCCGCCCCACCGCGTGCCGGTACTGGTAGATCATCGTCAGGCGGTCGTCGGCGTCCAGCGCGGCGACGGCGACGGCCCCGGCGTGCTCCATGATCTCCCGCGCGGCCGTCCCGCCGCCGGGCATGCGGACCTCGTCGCGGCGCAGCGCGAGGACCTTGCCCGTGTAGACGTCCGTGGAGGAGACGACGGCGAAGTCGTGGCGCGGCGGGGCGGTCCGGGGAGCGGTCATGACGGTGCCGTACCCGATCCGACCGCCGTGACCCGGCGGGGTCCGTCCGCCTCGTGCGCGGCGCGGCGGGCCGGGGCCGGGTCGCCCCCGGCCCGGTCGCGGCGCAGCTCGACCGGCAGCCGGTCCGCGGCCCGGTAGGCGATGGCCGCCCGGACGAACGCGGCGAACAGCGGGTGCGGGCGCGTCGGGCGGCTCTTGAGCTCGGGGTGGGCCTGCGTGCCGACGAAGAAGGGGTGCTCGTCGCGCGGGAGCTCCACGAACTCCACGAGCGACCCGTCGGGCAGCGTGCCGCCGATCACCAGCCCGGCCTCGGTCAGCCGCTCCCGGTAGGCGTTGTTGACCTCGTAGCGGTGCCGGTGCCGCTCGGACACCTCCCGCGTGCCGTACGCGGCCTCGACGACCGTGCCCGGGGCGAGCAGCGCCGGGTACGCGCCCAGGCGCATCGTGCCGCCCATGTCGCGCTCGCCGGCCACGACGTCGACCTGCTCGGCCATCGTGGAGATCACCGGGTCGGCGGTGCCGGGGTCGAACTCCGTCGAGTCGGCGCCCTCGAGCCCGGCCAGGTGCCGGGCCGCCTCGATCACCATGCACTGCAGGCCGAGGCAGAGCCCCAGCAGCGGCACCCGCCGGGTGCGCGCGTGGCGCACCGCGCCGACCTTGCCCTCGATCCCGCGCACCCCGAAGCCGCCGGGGATCAGCACGCCGTCCACGCCGTCCAGCGCCGCGGCGGCCCCCGCCGGGGTCTGGCAGGCGTCGGACTGCACCCACCGGATCTCCACCCGCGCCCGGTGGGCGAACCCGCCCGCGCGCAGCGCCTCGGTGACCGACAGGTACGCGTCCGGCAGGTCGATGTACTTGCCGACGAGCGCGATCGTGACCGTCTCGTCCGGGTCGTGGACGCGGTCGAGCAGGTCGCCCCACACCGTCCAGTCGACGTCGCGGAACGGCAGGCCGAGCCGGCGCACGACGTAGGCGTCGAGGCCCTCGCGGTGCAGCACCCGCGGGATGTCGTAGATCGACGGGGCGTCCGGGGCCGCGGCCACGCCGTCCACGTCGACGTCGCACATCAGCGAGATCTTGCGCTTGAGCCCGTCCGGGATGTCGCGGTCCGCCCGCAGCACCAGGGCGTCGGGCTGGATGCCGATGTTGCGCAGCGCGGCCACCGAGTGCTGCGTCGGCTTGGTCTTGAGCTCCCCCGACGGCGCGAGGAAGGGCACGAGCGAGACGTGCAGGAAGAAGCAGTTGTCGCGGCCGATCTCGTGGCGGACCTGCCGCGCGGCCTCCAGGAACGGCAGCGACTCGATGTCGCCGACGGTGCCGCCGACCTCGGTGATGACGACGTCCGGGGTGCGGCCGTCGTCGTCGGGCGCGGCCATCGCGAGGACGCGGTCCTTGATCTCGTTCGTGATGTGCGGGATGACCTGCACGGTCTCGCCCAGGTACTCCCCGCGGCGCTCCTTCGCGATCACCGACGAGTAGACCTGGCCGGTGGTGACGTTGGCCCGCCCGTGCAGGTTCCGGTCGAGGAAGCGCTCGTAGTGCCCGACGTCGAGGTCGGTCTCGGCACCGTCCTCGGTGACGAACACCTCGCCGTGCTGGAACGGGTTCATCGTCCCGGGGTCGACGTTGAGGTAGGGATCGAGCTTCTGCATCGTCACCCGCAGGCCACGGGCGGTGAGGAGCTGTCCGAGGCTCGAGGCCGTGAGGCCCTTGCCGAGCGAGGAGGCGACGCCGCCGGTGACGAACAGATGACGCGTGACGCGTTGCTGCACGGGACTTCAGCGTACAGCCCCCCGACGTGCGGCGGCCCGCGGCTCCGTCGCGGGTCAGCGCTCCGGTGCGCCGGGCGGCGGCGCGCCGAGCAGCCCGGCGGCCAGCTCGGCCAGCGCGGCGAGGGTGTGGCGGTGGGGCCCCGGCCCGTGGGAGAGCCGGGCGACCCCGAGGTCCGCCAGCTCCGCGGGCGCCGGGAGGCCGGGCAGCGCGAGGAGGCTCACCCGTCCCCGGCCGAGACCCGCGACGAGCGCGCCGATCGCCTCCCGGTCGACGCAGCCGGGAACGAAGACGCAGTCGGCGCCCGCGTCGAGGTAGGCGCGGCCGCGGCGCAGGGCCTCGGCGAGCAGGTTGGGGGCGGGGCGCCCCGGCTGGAGCAGGTAGCAGTCGGTGCGGGCGTTGAGCACGAGCGGCACACCCTCGGCCGCGGCCGCGCGGACGGCCCGCGCGACGCGGTCCGCCGCCGCGGGCAGCGGGTCCAGGGCGTCCTCCAGGTTGGCGCCGACGACGCCGGACGCGACGGCGCGCCGCACGGTGCTGTCCACGTCGCCGTAGCCGGCCTCGAGGTCGGCGGTCACCGGCAGGTCGACCGCCGCGACGATGCGGCCGACCGCCGCCAGCACCAGCTCGACCGGGATCCGCTCGCCGTCGGGGTAGCCGTGCGCGGCCGCGATCGGGTCGCTGGCGGTGGCGACGGCGCGGCAGCCGGGTGTTGCGGCGACGGTCCGCGCCGAGGCGACGTCCCAGACGTTGACCAGCACGAGCAGCGCGGGGTCGGTGTGCAGCCGGCGCAACCGGTCGGCGCGCCCGCGGACGTCAGCCATGCTCGCCGTCCAGGTCGTCGAGGAGCCGCGACAGCGCCTTCGCGAGGCCGGCCGCCTGGTCGGGGGGCAGCCCGGCGACCAGGCGGCGCTGGTTGTCCAGGTGGAGGACCATCAGCTCGTCGACCAGGGCCACACCCCCCGGCGTCAGGCTGATCCGGCGGACCCGCGCGTCCGGCGCACCGACGTCGCGGCGCACCAGGCCGCGGGCGGCGAGCCGGTCGACCTGCTTGGTCACCGCCCCGCTGGTGACCAGCAGCTCGCGGCGCAGCTCCCC
>DASVUG010000129.1:0-3432 GCA_036387155.1 Pseudonocardia sp.
GCGAACTTGGCGAACACCGTGGGGTGGGCCGGGGGCTCGTTGCCCATCTCGGCGATGTGGTCGGCATAGTTCTGCCCGACGCAGAGGATCTTCTCCGGCGCGGGGACCAGGGGCGCGTGGTCCAGCCCGTCCACGGCGTGCACGGGCCCGGCGGCGGCCGCCGCGTGCGCGGCCCAGTCCGGGCGCTCCAGCAGCGCGCGGACGTCCGCGTCGCCCGTCTCGACCGCCTGCTGCGCCCCGTCGGCACCGACGTCCAGGCGCACCGCGCGCGTGCCCGCCGCCGTCCGGATCGTCGCCAGTCTCATCGGGCACCGCGGTACGGACGGGTGACGGGGGCGGGACGGCGGGGCGCGAGGGTCACGCTCGGCAGTGTGCCCGCGGACGGGCGGCCGGACCGCACCGGCCACCGCTGGACGGAACCGTTCACCGCGCGGGCGCCGCCCGCGCCGACGGTCACGGCATCCGCCGCGGGGCGAGGTCCTCGCGGACCGGCGGCGGCCCCAGCACGATCCGGCTCCCGGCGACCGTGACGCCGTCGGGCCCGGCGAGCACCGGGTCGAGCACGAGCGTGCGGACCTCGGGCAGGTCCGCGGCCAGCCGGCTCAGCCGCAGCGCGATGTCCTCCAGCGCCTCGAGGCGGGCCGGGGGGTCGCCCCGGTAGCCGGCCAGGAGCGGCGCGGCCCGCGGCGCGCGGACCAGCTCGGCGGCGTCGACCGTCGACAGCGGCAGCACCCGGTACGCGCGGTCGCCCAGCAGCTCGGTGGCCATGCCGGAGATGCCGAACGAGATCAGCGAGCCGAACGACGGGTCGTCGCGCACCGCGAGGACGCAGGACGTCCCGGGCGGGCCCATCGGCTGCACGTGGACCTCGTCGGCGCCCGCGATCCGGGTGAGGTCGGCGAACGCCTGGCGCACACCCTGGTGCGTGACGACGTTCAGGCGCACCCCCGCGCCGTCCGCGCGGTGGCGCCACCGCTCGTCGACGGCCTTGACGGCGACGGGGAAGCCCAGCTCGCGCGCCGCCTCGACGGCCTCGCCGGGGCCGGCCACGCGGCGCGACGGGAGCACCTCCACGCCGTAGCAGGCGAGCAGCGCCACCTGTTCGGCGTCGGGCAGGGGGCCCGGGCCGTGCCGCTCGACCAGCGCGCGGGCGCACTGGGGCTCGATGTCCACCGGGCGGACGTACTCCCCGACGGGCGCGGTGCGCCAGCGGGCGTAGCGGGTGACCCGGGCGAGCGCGGCCACCGCCCGCTCCGGGCTCGGGTAGGTCGGCACCGAGCCGGGGCCGGGGCCGTCCGGTCCGGCGAGCCCGCCCCGCGGGGCCAGGAAGGTGGTGACGACCGGCTTGTCCAGCGCGGCCACCGCCTCCCGCAGGGCCAGGGCGTGCGCGTCGCCGGGCACGGCGACCGGCGGGACGAACACCACGACCAGCGCGTCCACGTCGCTGCGGGCCCCGGCCGCCGCGACGGCCGCGGCGAGGTCCGCGGGGCTCACGGTCGTCCCCGCGTCGACCGGCTCCCCCGCCACGGTGAGCCCCTCGGCCACCACCGCCTCGACGACGAGCAGGTTCAGCGCGGTGGAGTTGCCGACCACCGCGACCCGCCCGCCGGCCGGCAGCGGCCGGTGGGCGAGGAGCTGGGCGGTGTCGAACATCTGCGTGACGTTCTGCACCCGGATCACGCCGGACTGCTCGAACAGCGACTGGACGCCGGCCTCGTCCGCCGGCCCCGCCCCGGGCTCCCGGGAGGTGCCGGCCCCGCTGCTGCGCACCGCCACGACCGGCTTGGTGCGGGCCAGCCGGCGGGCGAGCCGGGCGAACTTGCGCGGGTTCCCGACGGACTCCAGGTAGAGCAGCACCACGTCGGTCGCCGGGTCGGTCTGCCAGTACTGCAGCAGGTCGTTGCCCGACAGGTCCGCCCGGTTGCCGGCCGAGACGAACGTCGACAGCCCGATGCCGGCGTCGGCGGCCGCGGTGATCAGCGCGACGCCCAACGCACCGGACTGGCTGAAGAAGCCGACGCGCCCGCGGGCGGGCAGCTGCGGGGCGAGGGTCGCGTTCAGCCGCACCTGCGGATCGGTGTTCGCGACGCCGAGCGCGTTCGGACCGACCAGCCGCATCCCGTGCGCCCGGGCGTCGCGGGCGAGGCGGCGCTGCGCCGCGGCGCCGTCGTCCCCCGCGTCGGCGAAGCCGCCGGCGAGCACGACCAGCGCCCGGACGCCCTTGGTCAGGCAGGAGTCCAGCACCTCCGGGGTGGCGGCGGCGGGCACGGCGACGACGGCGAGGTCCACCTCGTCGGGGATGTCGGTGACCGAGCGGTACGCCCGCACCCCCCGCACCGAACGCGCCTCGGGGTGCACCGGGTAGACGGGGCCGGCGAAGTTGCCCTGCAGCAGGTGCAGCAGGACGGCGTGGCCGATCTTGGCCGGGTCGGCGGACGCGCCGATGACGGCCACGGAGCGGGGGTGCAGCACGTTGTGCACGCTGCGGGCCTCGGACCGCTGCTCGCGGGCGTCGCGCACCTCGACCGAGCGCTCGGTGGGGTCGACGTCGAACTCCAGGTGCACGACGCCCTCCTCGAACGCCCGGCTGACCTGGTAGCCGGCGTCGCGGAAGACCCGCACCATCTGGTTGTTCTCCGCGAGCACCTCGGCCTCGAACCGGCGGACGCCGCGTTCGCGCGCCGCCGCGGCCAGGTGCTCGAGCAGGATCGAGCCCAGGCCGCGGCCCTGGTGGTCGTCCCGGACGACGAAGGCGATCTCCGCCGGGCCGGTCACGCCGCCGCCGGGCGCGGCCGTGCCCTCGTAGCGGCCGACGGCGATGACCTCGTCGCCGAGCAGGGCGACGAACGCGACGCGCGCGTCGTGGTCCACGACGGAGAACCGCTCGAGCTCGCGGGGCGACAGGCGCGGGTGCGGGCCGAAGTAGCGCAGGTAGCGGGTGCGCGTGGACAGCCGGTCGTGGAAGGCGACCAGGGCGTCGGCGTCGGTGGGCAGGATCGGCCGCAGGTGCACGACGCCGCCGTCCGAGGCGATGACGTCGGCCTCCCAGTGCGCCGGGTAGGCGGGCGGGGCCGGCGCGTCCGGCGGTACGCCGTCCGCGGTCACCTCCGGGGTCGACCGGCTCCGTGCCTCGGCGTCCATCCCACCTCCTGCTGGTGTGCCGTCACCGGGCGACCCGTCAGTCCCGGGGGTCGTCGGGGTCCAGGCCGTGCAGCGGGAACACCGCGCGGCGGGTGTCGAGCACGGCGGGGTCGACCTGGTGCGCCCCCTCGGTCCACGGCTCGTGGGCGACGTCCACCCCGTCGCCCATCGTCTCCGGCAGCGGCCGTCGGGTGAGCCGGGACGCGTGGGCGACCCAGCCGGCCGGCACGGGCCGCCGCGGGTCGAGGTCGCGGTCCAGCACGGTGGCGAGCAGGTGCGTCCACGACCGCG
>DASVUG010000130.1:0-2716 GCA_036387155.1 Pseudonocardia sp.
CAGACCGCCGCCCGCGAGGCCGGCGTCGCGATCCCGCTCGGCGCGGTCGTCAGCCAGCTCGTGGCCGCCCTGGTCGCGCGCGGCGACGGCGGCCTGGACCACTCCGGCCTGCTGAAGCTCGTCGCGGAGCTGTCCGGGCGAGCGCTCCCGGGCCGCGCGGCAGAGGAGGACTGACATGGCCCGGATGACGGCCGCGGACGCCGCGGTGGCGATCATGATCAAGGAGGGCGTCCGGCACGCGTTCGGCGTCCCCGGCGCGGCGATCAACCCGCTCTACGCGGCGCTGCGGCGCAACAACGAGAACGGCGTGGAGACGATCGACCACGTGCTCGCCCGGCACGTCGAGGGCGCGGCGCACATGGCCGAGGGCTACACGCGCACGCGCGCCGGCAACATCGGCGTCTGCATCGGGACGTCCGGCCCGGCGGGCACGGACATGGTCACCGGCCTGTACTCGGCGTCGGCCGACTCGATCCCGATCCTCTGCCTGACCGGCCAGGCTCCGGTCGCCCGGCTGCACAAGGAGGACTTCCAGGCCGTCGACATCGCGGCGATCGCCGGGCCGCTGACCAAGATGGCGGTGACGGTGCTCGAGGCGGCGCAGGTGCCCGGGGTCTTCGCCAAGGCCTTCCACCTCATGCGCTCCGGGCGGCCCGGTCCGGTGCTGATCGACCTGCCGTTCGACGTGCAGCTGACCGAGATCGAGTTCGACCCCGACACCTACGCGCCGCTGCCCGTCTACAAGCCGGCGGCGACCCGCGCCCAGGTGGAGAAGGCGCTGGACATGCTCGAGGAGTCGGCGGCGCCGGTGATCGTGGCCGGCGGCGGCATCATCAACGCCGACGCGTCGGACCTGCTCGTGGAGCTGGCCGAGGTCCTCGACGTCCCGGTGATCCCGACCCTGATGGGCTGGGGCGCGATCCCCGACGACCACCGGCTGATGGCCGGCATGGCCGGGCTGCAGACCGCCCACCAGTACGGCAACGCGACGCTGCTCGCGTCGGACTTCGTGCTCGGCATCGGCAACCGCTGGGCGAACCGGCACACCGGCGGGCTGGACACCTACCGCCGGGGCCGCCGGTTCGTCCACGTCGACGTCGAGCCCACGCAGATCGGCCGGGTGTTCGCCCCGGACTACGGCATCGTCTCCGACGCCGCGGCCGCCCTCGCGCTCTTCGTCGAGGTCGCGCGGGAGCGCCGGCCGCGGGACCGGTCGGCCTGGGTGGAGGAGTGCCGCAAGCGCAAGCGGACGATGCTGCGGCGCACCCACTTCGACGACGTGCCGGTCAAGCCGCAGCGCGTGTACGAGGAGATGAACCGCGCGTTCGGCCGCGACACCCGCTACGTCAGCACCATCGGCCTGTCCCAGATCGCCGGCGGGCAGTTCCTGCACGTCTTCCGGCCGCGGCACTGGATCAACGCCGGCCAGGCCGGCCCGCTCGGCTGGACGCTGCCGGCCGCGCTGGGCGTGTGCGTCGCCGACCCGGGAGCGACCGTCGTGGCGCTGTCGGGCGACTACGACTTCCAGTTCATGATCGAGGAGATGGCCGTCGGGGCGCAGTTCCACCTGCCCTACATCCACGTGGTGGTGAACAACTCCTACCTCGGGCTGATCCGGCAGAGCCAGCGCGGGTTCGCGATGGACTACTGCGTGCAGCTCGCGTTCGACAACGTCAACAGCCCCGAGCTCGGCGGCTACGGCGTCGACCACGTGAAGGTGGCGGAGGGTCTGGGCTGCCGGGCGGTGCGGGTGGAGCGGCCCGAGGACCTGGCCGGGGCGTTCGCGACCGCGCGCGAGCTGATGGCCGAGCACCGGGTGCCCGTGCTGGTCGAGGTCATCCTGGAGCGCGTCACGAACATCGCGATGGGGACGGAGCTGGACGGCGTCGTCGAGTTCGAGGAGCTCGCGACGCTCGACGAGCACGCGCCCTCGGCCCTCGCCCTGCTGGACTGATCAGGGTTGGATCGAGCCGTGCACATCGTCGTCGCGCCGGACAAGTTCAAGGGGTCGTTGACGGCCCGGGAGGTGGCCGAGCGGGTCGCCGCCGGGATCGGCGCCGCGGTCGCCGAGATGGGCGTCCCCCCCGTCGAGGTGGTGCGCGTCCCCGTGGCCGACGGCGGCGACGGCACCGTCGACGCCGCCCTCGCCGCGGGGTACGAGCGCGTGCCGGTCCGCGCGGAGGGGCCGACCGGCGAGCCGGTCGACACGGCGTTCGCCGTCCGCGACGGGACGGCGGTGGTCGAGATGGCCGACGTGTCGGGCCTGCGCCTGCTGCCGCCGGACCGGCTGGCCCCGCTGACCGCGTCGTCCTACGGCACGGGTGAGGTGATCGCCGCCGCCCTCGACCGGGGCTGCCGCACGGTCGTGCTCGGCATCGGGGGCAGCGCGTCCACCGACGGCGGCGCGGGGATGGTGCAGGCGCTGGGCGGGCGGCTGCTCGACGCCGCGGGCGCGGAGCTGCCGCGGGGCGGTGCGGCCCTGGCCGACCTGGACCGGGTCGACCTGACGGGCCTGCACCCCCGCCTCGCCGAGGTCGAGGTGGTGGTCGCGAGCGACGTCGACAACCCGCTGCTCGGGCCGACGGGGGCGGCGGCGGTCTACGGGCCGCAGAAGGGCGCGAGCCCGCAGGACGTGGCGCTGCTCGACGCCGCGCTGGCGCACTGGGCCGACGTGCTCGACGCGGCGCTGCGCGACCACCCGCGGCCCGGCCGGCGG
>DASVUG010000131.1:0-11172 GCA_036387155.1 Pseudonocardia sp.
GCCGGCGGTCGTGACGACCGGGGCCCCCGTGGAGGAGCCCCGCCCGGAGGAGACCCACGACGCGGGTCCCGCGCCGTCGGACCCGGTGGTGTCCGGCAGGGTCGAGCCCGCCCCGCTGGAGAGCCTGCGCGACGACGTCGAGGAGGTCGTCGTCGAGCAGGCGCTGGCCGCCGGGCGTGAGCGGTCCTCGGCCGTGGCCCCCGTCGCGGCGGAGGCCGCCCCGGCTCCCGCTGTGGCGCGCAACGGCGCCGCGGCGTCGGTGGCCGCCCCGGCTCCCGCTGCGGCGGACCGGCTCGCCGAGCCGCTCGGATCGGCCGAGCCGGTCGAGGCGCTCGACACCGGGCGCCCGGCACGCCGGCGCGGCCGGGTCACCCGCTCCGGGGGCGCGCCCGTGGCGAGCGCGGGCGACGCCCCGGTCGCCGCCGTGCTCACGGTGGCGGCCCGTCCCGTGGAGGCGCCGGTCGCGCCGGCCCCGTCCGCGGGCCCGGCCACCGACACCCCGGCGAGCGCCGGGGAGCCGACGGTCCCGGCCGCGGCGCAGACCGCCGAGACCGCGGAGGTCCCGGCGGCGCCGGCGGCTCCGCGCCGGCGGCCGCGCCGCGCCGCCTCCCGTCCCGCGGGACCGCCGGTGGCCGGGGGCGACCCGGTTTGACCCCGTCGAAATCGCTTCCGTACCCTGGAGTCCTGCGCCGCGCCCCGTCCTCCGGGGCCCGCGGCACGCGGCTCACCAACCGGGCCGAACCACGGGACCGCGCGTGACGTCCCCCGAGCTTTGGAGCAGTGCGTCCATGTACGCGATCGTCAAGACCGGCGGCAAGCAGTACAAGGTGGCCGTCGACGACGTGGTCACCGTCGAGAAGCTCGACGGCAAGCCGGGTGACCTGATCTCGCTCCGGCCCGTGATGCTGGTCGACGGGGACGACCTCACCACCGCGGCGGACGCGCTGGCCGCGGCGACGGTCTCGGTCAAGGTCGTCGAGCAGACCAAGGGTCCGAAGATCCGCATCCACAAGTTCAAGAACAAGACCGGGTACCACAAGCGCCAGGGGCACCGCCAGCCGCTGACGCGGGTCCAGGTCACCGAGATCGCGAAGTAGGGACGGGGCGATGGCTCACAAGAAGGGTGCGTCCAGCTCCCGCAACGGGCGTGACTCGAACGCGCAGCGGCTGGGCGTCAAGCGGTTCGGCGGCCAGGTCGTGAACGCCGGCGAGATCCTCGTCCGGCAGCGCGGCACCAAGTTCCACCCGGGCAACGGCGTCGGGCGCGGGGGCGACGACACGCTGTTCGCGCTCGTCGAGGGCGCCGTGCAGTTCGGGTACCGGAAGGGCCGCAAGATCGTCGACATCGTCTCCTCGGAGGCCTGACACCCGGGACCGCGGAGCCGCGGCAGTACCCTTGCGAAGGGCTGTCGGCCGCTGTCCCGTCCATCCTTCACCGAACGGCGGGCCACCCCTGCGGGGGTCGGCCCGCCGTCGTCATTCCCGGAGATCCTCATGCCGAAGTTCGTCGACCGGGTGGTGGTGCACGCCACCGCGGGCGCGGGCGGCAACGGGTGCGCCTCGGTGCACCGCGAGAAGTTCAAGCCCCTGGGCGGCCCGGACGGGGGCAACGGCGGCCGGGGCGGCTCGGTCGTGCTGGTCGTCGACCCGGGCGTGCACACGCTTCTCGACTTCCACCACCGCCCGCACGCCTCCGCCCGCAGCGGCAAGCAGGGCCAGGGCGGGTTCAAGGCCGGCGCGAACGCGGACGACCTGGAGCTCGCCGTGCCCGACGGCACCGTCGTGCTGTCCTCCGACGGCGCGGTGCTGGCCGACCTCGTCGGGCCGGGCACACGGTTCGTCGCGGCCGAGGGCGGCCGTGGCGGGCTGGGCAACGCCGCCCTGGCCTCGGCCGCGCGCAAGGCGCCGGGCTTCGCGCTGCTCGGTGAGCCGGGCGAGAGCCGCGACCTCGTGCTGGAGCTGCGCTCGATCGCCGACGTCGGGCTGGTCGGGTTCCCCTCGGCCGGCAAGTCGTCGCTGGTGGCGGCCCTGTCCGCGGCCCGGCCGAAGATCGCGGACTACCCGTTCACCACGCTGGCGCCGCAGCTCGGCGTGGTCACGGCGGGGGAGGAGGTCTTCACCGTCGCGGACGTCCCCGGGCTGATCCCCGGCGCGTCGGAGGGCCGCGGGCTGGGGCTGGACTTCCTGCGGCACGTCGAGCGGTGCTCGGTGCTGGTGCACGTCGTGGACTGCGCGACCTTCGAGCCGGGACGCGACCCGGTGTCCGACGTCGTCGCGCTGGAGGACGAGCTCGCCCGCTACACGGGCGTGCTCGGCGGCGTGCTCGCCGACCGGCCGCGGCTGGTCGCCCTGAACAAGGTCGACGTCCCGGACGCGCGCGACCTGGCCGAGCTGGTCCGCGACGACGTCGCGCAGCGGTTCGGCTGGCCGGTGTACGAGATCTCCACCGCCACCCGGGCCGGCCTGCGCGAGCTGTCCTTCGCGATGGCCGAGCAGGTGCGCGCGCACCGCGCGGCGCAGCCGCCCGCCGAGCCGACCCGCGTGGTGCTGCGGCCGGCGGCCGTCGACGACGCCGGTTTCAGTGTCACCGCGGACCCGGAGCTGCCGGGCGGCTTCGTCGTCCGCGGCGCCCGGCCCGAGCGGTGGATCCGGCAGACGAACTTCGACAACGACGAGGCCGTGGGCTACCTCGGCGACCGGCTCGCCCGCCTCGGCGTCGAGGAGGCCCTCGCGGCCGCCGGGGCCGTGCCGGGCTGCCCGGTGACGATCGGCGACGTGACCTTCGACTGGGAGCCGTCGACGCCGGCCGGTGTCGCGGTCGTGCTGTCGGGCCGCGGGACGGACGCGCGGCTCGAGCAGAGCGCGCGCGTGTCGGCGGCGGACCGCCTGGCGGCGCGCGTCGCGCGGCGCCGGCACCGCACCGACGAGGAGCTGACCGGCGGGACGGACGCGCCGGAGGACGACGCGTGACCGGGCGGGCGCCCGCCGGCACCGCGCGGCCGGGTGCCCGGCGGTCGGGGTGAGCGCCCGGGCGCAGCTCGGGGCGGCCCGGCGCGTCGTGGTCAAGGTCGGCTCGTCGTCGCTGACCAGCCTGACGGGCGGGCTCGACCCCGGCCGGCTCGACGCGCTGGTGGACGCGCTCGCGGCTCGGCGGGCCGCGGGGTCACAGGTCGTGCTGGTGTCGTCCGGGGCCATCGCGGCCGGGCTGGCGCCCCTGCAGCTGCGCCGCCGCCCGCGCGACCTCGCCACGCAGCAGGCCGCCGCCGCCGTCGGGCAGCTCCTGCTCGCGCAGACCTACGGCGCCTCCTTCGCGCGGCACGGGCAGCGGATCGGCCAGGTGCTGCTCACCGCGGACGACATGATCCGCCGCGCGCACTACCGCAACGCCCAGCGCACGCTGGAGCGGCTGCTCGGGCTGGACGTGGTGCCGGTGGTGAACGAGAACGACACGGTGGCCACGGACGAGATCCGCGTCGGCGACAACGACCGGCTCGCCGCGCTGGTCGCCCACATCGTCGGCGCGGACGCGCTGGTGCTGCTGTCCGACGTCGACGGGCTCTACGACGGCGACCCGCGGCGTCCCGGGGCGCGGCTCGTCGCGGAGGTGGAGGAGCCCGCGGACCTGGCGGCGGTGACGGTCGCCCGCCCCGGCGCGGCGAGCCTGGGCACCGGCGGCATGGCCACCAAGATCACCGCCGCGGCCATGGCGTCCGCCGCCGGGATCCCCGTGCTGCTGGCGGCCGCCGCGGACGTCGCCGCCGCGCTCGACGTCGGGCCCTCCGGCCCGGAGGTGGGCACGGCGTTCCGGCCGTCGGGGCGGCGGATGTCGGCGCGGCGGTTCTGGCTGCGCCACGCCGCGGACGTGCACGGGCGCCTCGACCTCGACCGCGGCGCGACCGCGGCCGTCCTGCACCGGCGCCGCTCCCTGCTCGCCGCCGGCATCCGTGGGTTCTCGGGTGACTTCGTGGCCGGCGACGTGGTCGACCTCGTCGACCCGGACGGCTCGGTCGTCGCCCGCGGCGTCGTCGGGTTCGACGCCGCCGAGCTCCCCGAGCTCATCGGCCGCAGCACCCACGAGCTGCCCGCGGAGCAGCGCCGCGAGGTCGTGCACGCCGACGACCTCGTCCCCCTGCACGCGCCGTAGCCCCGCGAGTGCGCACGTTCGGCAGCGCGAGTGCGCACGTCGGACAGCGCGGGCCCGCACTCACGCGCAGGTGACGCGACGTCCAACCGCTCGACCGACCCACCGCCGCTGGCGTGGCGGGCGGTGCCGGGGCCAGACTCGGCGGCATGAGTGCGGCCGACCGGGCCCGCGCGCGGCTCGTCGACGGGCTGCGCGGGGGTGTTCTCCGCGAGGCGGCCGAGCAGGGGGGACACCCCACCCACCGCCGCATCGAGGACGCCTTCCGCGCGGTCCCGCGGCACCTGTTCCTGCCCGGGGTCCCGCTCGCCCGCGCCTACGCCGACGAGGCCGTGCCGGTGCAGTCGGTCGACGGCGTCACCACGAGCTCCGCCTCGCAGCCGTCGATGATGGCGATCATGCTCGACCAGCTCGACCTGCGGCCCGGGCACCGCGTCCTGGAGATCGGCGCCGGGACCGGCTACAACGCGGCGCTGATGGCGCGGCTCGTCGGGCCCGCGGGGCGGGTGGTCGCCGTGGACATCGACCCGGAGCTGGTCGACGGTGCGGCGCGGCACCTCGCCGAGGCGGGGGTGGAGGGCGTCGCGCTGCACTGCGGCGACGGCGCGCTCGGCCACGCCCCGGAGGCGCCCTACGACCGGATCGTGCTGACGGTCGGCAGCGGCGACGTCCGCCCCGAGTGGGTCGCGCAACTCGCGCCGGGCGGGCGGCTGCTGCTCCCGCTGGCCGTGCGGGGCACGCAGCTCTCGGTGGCGCTCGACCTCGGCCCGGACGGCCTGCTGCGCAGCCACTCGGTGCACCGGTGCGGTTTCGTGCGGCTGCGCGGGGTCGCGGCGGTGTCCGAGCAGGGCGCCGTCGTCGACGGCGTCGCGGTGGTACCCGCCGGCGACGGGGCGGTACCCGTCGCCGCCCTCCGCACGGCGCTGGCGAGCCCCGGCGCCCTGCGCCCCTGCCCGGTGCCCCTGGGCCCGGCGGACCGGGCGGACGGGTTCGGATTGTGGCTCGCGCTGACCGAGCCGGGCACCCTCCGGCTGCTCGCCGCGCGCAGCTGCCCCGACGAGCCGGCGCCCGGGACGGTCGCCGACCTCCTCGGCGTCGCTCCCGGCCGCGGCACCGTGGCACTGCTGCGCGAGGAGCCGGCCGGGCCCGGGTTCGCCGCCGTGCTCATCGACCCGCCCGCCGGGACCGAGCGCCGGGGGCCCCGTCCGGTGCACGTGCGCGCGTTCGGGCCCACCGGTGACGCCGTCGCGGACCGGGTGGTGGCGGCCGCCTCCGGCTGGGCGGCCGCCGGCCGTCCGACCGCGGCCGACCTGCACCTGACCGTGGTACCGGCCGGCGTCGCGGCGCCGGACACCGCGGCCGACGCCGCGGTGGCGACGGTCGAGAAGGCCAGCTGCCGCGTGCTCGTCGGCGTGGGGGCGCCCGCCTAACCCGCCTGCGCCAGCGCGAACGGCAGCACCGCCGGCGCGCCGGCGCGGCGCAGGAGCCGCGCCACGACCGTCGCCGTCCAGCCGCTGTCGATCACGTCGTCCACCAGCAGCACCGGCCCCGCGCCGTCCAGCACCGGGACGGTGAACCCGTCCCAGACCGCCGCGAGCCGCTGGGCGGAGTTGGCCGACGGCGCCGGACGCTCCCCGACCGGCGTGACCGTGCCCAGCAGCGGCAACCGGCCGATCTCGGCGATCCGCCGGGCCAGGTGGGCGAGCTGGTGCGGCCGGCGCCGCGAGGCCATGCCCACCACGCCCACCGGCCGCGCGGCCCACCCCCAGCCCGCCAGCACGGCCACGCAGGCCTCGAGGACCTCCGGGGGGACCGGGGTGTCGTCGCCGGACACGAGCGGGCGCAGCCGCGTGCCCCAGCCGACGTCGGACAGCCGGCCGATCACCCGCCCCTCCTCGGCCAGCTCGTCCGCGCCGATGCGCCCGGACACCGCGACGCCCAGCTCCGCCATGCCCGAGGGCCACTGCCGCCGGGCCGGTACCGGAACGCCGGGCCGCAGCAGCCGTTCGCTCGCGGCGGCGGTGGTGGCCTCGTCGACCGCCGGCGACCAGACCGTGCCGGTGCAGGTGTCGCAACGCCCGCACGGCGTCGCGTCGCCGTCGTCCAGCTGGCGGCGGAGGAACACCAGCCGGCACTCGCGGGTGTCCAGGTACTCCAGCATCGCCCGCTGCTCGGCCAGCCGGGCCTCGTCGACGCGGCGGTGCCGCTCGCCGTCGTAGGTCCAGGCGGCCCCCGTCGCGACCCACCCGCCCTTCACCCGCCGCACCGCACCGTCGCTGTCGAGCACCTTGAGCAGCATCTCCAGCCGCGTGCGCGACAGGTCGACCCGCGTCTCGATCGCGGCCGTCGACAGCGGGCGCTCCGGTCCCGACGCATCGGGGAGCACCTGCAGCGTCCGGCGCACCAGCGGCTCGGGCGGGAACGCCAGCGACGCGAAGTACGCCCAGATGTCGCGGTCCTCCGCGCCCGGCAGCAGGACCACCTCCGCCCGCTCCACGGCGCGCCCGGCGCGGCCGATCTGCTGGTAGTAGGCCACGGGCGACGACGGCGCCCCGAGGTGCACGACGAAGCCGAGGTCCGGCTTGTCGAACCCCATGCCGAGCGCGCTGGTGGCGACCAGCGCCTTCACGCGGTTGCCCAGCAGGTCCGCCTCGGCGGCCAGGCGCTGCTCCGGCTCGGTGCGGCCCGTGTAGGAGGCCACGGCGAACCCGCGGTCGCGCAGGAACTCCGCGACCTCCTCGGCGGCCGCGATCGTCAACGTGTAGACGATGCCGGCGCCCGGCAGCTCGCCCAGGTGCGCGGCGAGCCAGCCCAGCCGCTGCGCCGGCGTGGGCAGCCGTACCACCGACAGCCGCAGGCTCTCCCGGTCCAGCGAGCCGCGCAGCACCAGCGGCCGCCCGGCGTCGTCCGCTCCCGACCCGGCCGTGCCCCCCTCCCGCCCGGGGACGAGCCCGAGCTGTTCGGTGACGTCCCGCACGACCCGGTCGTTCGCCGTGGCCGTGGTGGCCAGCACCGGGATCCCGGCCGGCAGCGTGGCGACGAGCGCGCGCAGGCGGCGGTAGTCCGGGCGGAAGTCGTGCCCCCAGTCGGAGATGCAGTGCGCCTCGTCCACCACGAGCAGCCCCGCGCTCCTGGTCAGCGCGGGCAGCACCCGGTCGCGGAAGTCCGGGTTGTTCAGCCGCTCCGGGCTGACCAGCAGCACGTCCACCTCGCCCGCGTCGACGGCCGCGTAGGTGGCGGCCCACTCGTCGGGGTTCGCGGAGTTCACGGTGGCCGCGCGGACGCCGGCCCGCGCGGCGGCGTCGATCTGGTTGCGCATCAGCGCCAGCAGCGGCGACACGATGACGGTGGGCCCGGCGCCCGCGGCGCGCAGCAGCGCCGTGGCCACGAAGTACACCGCCGACTTGCCCCACCCCGTCCGCTGCACGACCAGCGCCCGGCGGCGTTGCACGACGAGCGCGTGCACGGCCGTCCACTGGTCGTCGCGCAGCCGCGCGCCCGGGCCCGCCAGGCCGCGCAGCACGGCCTCGGCCCGCTCGCGCAGCTCGTCGCCGGCTCGGGGCGGCTCGGGGCCCGGCGGGGCGGTGGCCGGCAGCTCTGTCGTCACCGCCCCATGGTGCGCGCCCCCTCCGACACTTTCCGGGCGGGGGCGCTTGACCGGCGGGACGACGGGTTACAGCAGCGGCATGAGCGAGGTGCCCGAACGGGAGCTGCCACCGGCCACGACGTCGCGACGGTGCGCCCGCTGCCCGCGGCCGGCGGAGGTGCTGGTCCACGACGCCCGCGGGCTCTCCTCGACCGCGTGCGTGGACCACCTGGAGTGGGCGTTCCTCACCGGCGTCGACGCGTGGACCGGCCGCTGGCGCACGGCCTGACCCGCCGGACGTCGGCCCGGTGATCGAGAACTCCGCCGCGGCCCGGAGGTCAGGCAATAGGCTGCCGCCGTGCAGCGCAAGATCGGCGTGATGGGCGGGACCTTCGACCCGATCCACCACGGGCACCTCGTCGCGGCCAGCGAGGTCGCGGACCGCTTCGCGCTCGACGAGGTGCTGTTCGTCCCCACCGGCCAGCCGTGGCAGAAGGCCGAGCGCGACGTCAGCCCGGCCGAGGACCGCTACCTCATGACGGTGGTCGCGACGGCGTCCAACCCGCGGTTCTCGACCAGCCGCGTCGACATCGACCGCGGCGGCCCCACCTTCACCGTCGACACCCTCTCCGACCTGCACGCGGCGCTGCCCGACGCCGCGCTGTTCTTCATCACCGGCGCCGACGCGCTCGCGCAGATCCTGTCGTGGCGCGACGTCGACCGCGTCTTCCGCTACGCCCACTTCGTCGGCGTCACCCGGCCCGGCTACGAGCTGGGCGTCGACCACCTGCCCGCGGGCGTGGCGAGCCTGGTCGAGGTGCCCGCGATGGCGATCTCGTCCACGGAGTGCCGCGAGCGCGTCGCGCGCGACCGCCCGGTCTGGTACCTGGTGCCCGACGGGGTCGTCCAGTACATCGCCAAGCGCCGGCTGTACCGGGACCCGGCGCCCGGCGACCCCGGGGGTCCGTACCGGGGATAACCCGGATGTCGACGCGCCCGCTCGGCCCTACGGTCCCCCGTGTGGTGACGGATGGTCGGGCCCGGGGTCGAGTCGGTTCCCCGGCCCGGTGGACGGTCGGACGCGACGACCCGGGCGCCGGATGTCACATCCGCGCCCGACCGCTCGTCTCCTGGTCGGTCACACCTTGGTCGCGCGCTCGCCGTGACGGGCCCGGTACGGGCAGGATGGACGGGGGCCCACGGACGGGGGACGGGCCCGCGGACGGGTGGGTCGGCCGAAGGGGGTACTGGCCACACCCGCGGGGGTGGGAAGCAGGGGCGACCGGACGGCAGCGCGGGGCGAAGGATCGGCACTCGCGCCCGTCGGCCGGCCAGGGCGCGGTGTCCCCGACGGGGGTCGGGACGGGGCACCGCGCACGGGTTGCGGTCGCCGGAGCACGGGGGGTGGGGATGAGCGCGACACCGGTCTCGGGTGCGCGCCGCCACGGCGGCGGGCGCACCGGCGCCGTGCGCGCCGGGCGGGCGGCGACGAGGTGAGCGCGAGAGCGCTGGCGGACGGCACGGCGGACTGGGGGCGGTTCGCGGCGCTCTACCGCGACGAGGCACCGCGGCTGACGGTCTTCGCGCTGACGCTGGGCGCGGCCCGCGTCGGGGCCGCGGACCTGGCCCACGACAGCTTGGCCGCCCTGTGGCGCCGCTGGGACGACGTGCCGGGGGCGCCGCGCACCTTCGCCCGCGTCCTCGCCGTCCGTGCGGCCGAGCGGGGCGACGGGCGCGACGTCGACGGGGACGGCGGCGCACCGGCGGACGGGGGCCTGCCCGCCGGGCCGGCCGCGCGGCACGGGGCTTTCCTCACCGAGCTCCACCGGCTCCCGGTCCGCCACCAGCAGGTGGCGGTGGCGATCTTCGACGACCTCGCGCCCGAGGACATCGCGCAGGTCCTGCGGATGCGCGTCGACGACGTCGCGGGGGCCGTGGAGGCCGGCCTGACGAGCCTGGACGACGGGCTCGGCGGCACGGCGCAGGAGGCGTACGAGGCGCTGGTCGCCGACGTCGCCGACGCGTTGGACCTCGAGGCGGGGCTCGTCCGGATCGACGACAAGGCCGCGGCGGTGGCCCCGGTGCCCTCCGCGGCCGCGCGCCGCCCACCGACGGCGGCCGTGCCCGACGAGCTGGTCGCCGCGGCGGCGGACGGGGACCGCGCCGCCGTCGCGAAGCTGTTGGAGCTGCTCCGGCCGCTGGTCGCCCGGTACTGCCGGGGCAAGCTCGGGCCGGTCAACCGCTCGTTCCTGTCGGCGGACGACGTCGCCCAGGAGGTCTGCCTCGCCGTCCTGAACGCCTTGCCGAACTACCGCCCCCAGGGCAGCCCGTTCCTGGCGTTCGTCTACGGCATCGCCGCGCACAAGGTCATCGACGCCCACCGGTCGGTGACCCGGGCCCGGGCCGATCCCGTCGAGGTGGTGCCGGACGCGGTCGAGACCGGGCCCGGCCCCGAGCAGCACGCCCTGCGCGGTGTGCTGACGGCGCAGCTGCGGGCGCTGCTCGACGAGCTGCCCGACAAGCAGCGGGAGATCCTGGTCCTGCGCATCGTCGTCGGGCTGTCCGCCGAGGAGACGGCCCGGGTGGTGGGCGCGACGCCGGGCACGGTCCGCGTCGCCCAGCACCGCGCGCTCGCCCGTCTGCGCAAGATCCTCCGCGAGCGCGGCGCGGACCCGTCTTAGCCCTCCGCTCCGCCGGGTCGGCGGCGGGTCCGCGGGTGCGGTCGGGGCCTGGTGTGCCGGGGCGTCGTTCCCGCCTGGGACAATGGCGGGTGACGACGGGCCGGCCGTCGGGGGAGGGGGCGTGGTGACGGCAACCGAGCAGGCACTGGGGACGGCCCGGGTGGCGGTCGCGGCGGCGGCGGACAAGAAGGCGCACGACATCGTCGTGCTCGACGTGTCGGAGCAGCTGGTCATCACCGACTGCTTCGTGATCGCCTCGGCGCCCAACGAGCGCCAGGTCGAGGCCATCGTCGACGCCGTCGAGGAGAAGCTGCGCGAGCGCGGGGTGAAGCCCGTGCGGCGCGAGGGCGCCCGCGAGGGCCGGTGGGTCCTGCTCGACTTCGTCGACGTCGTCGTGCACGTCCAGCACAACGAGGAGCGCGGCTTCTACGGCCTCGAGCGGCTGTGGAAGGACTGCCCGCGGGTGGACTTCCCCGAGGCGCGGGTCGAGCCGGCGGCCGTGGGCGACGGGGCTCCGTGACGCTGCGGCGTCTCGTCCTGCTGCGGCACGGGCAGACCGACTACAACGTCGCGGGTCGCATGCAGGGCCACCTGGACTCCGTGCTGACCGCCGTCGGGCTCGAGCAGGCGGCGGTGGCCGCGCCGGCGCTGGCCGCGCTGGGTCCGGACCGGATGGTCAGCTCGGACCTGCGCCGGGCCGCGGACACCGCCGAGGTCGTCGGTGCGGCGTGCGGCCTGCCGGTCAAGTTCGACGCCCGGCTGCG
>DASVUG010000132.1:0-2359 GCA_036387155.1 Pseudonocardia sp.
GCCAGGTAGCGGCCGCGGAGCTGCGCCGGTGCGGCGGCCTCGGCGACGGCGTTGGGCCGAGTGCCGATCAGCAGCGAGGAAGCCGCCAGGACGAGCGTGGAAGCGAGCAACCACGCCGGCACCCACGTGGAGGGGACAGCCAGAGCGCTGGCCGTGACGGCGCACCACAGCAGCGTCACCCCTCCGCCGATCGCGATCACCCGCAGTCGTGAGTACCCAGCGGTGGCCCGCACCACCGCCGCGGCCAGAGTGCTCACGGCGAGGGTCAGCAGCGCCAGACACAGCCCCGGCACCCATCCCGGCGCCTCCAGCTGATCGAGGGCCAGGACGGGCAGCCCGATCAAGAAGACGTCCGACGCCGATCCGATCAGCCCGGTGGCCAGTATCAGGACCGAGAACGGACGGTCGCGCAGCACTCCGCGTGGGGGCAGCTCCTGTGGCGGCACCGTCTCGAGACTGCCACCGCCGTTGCCGCCGTGGCTGCCGCCGTCAGTGCTGTGGTGGCGGGGGTGGACGGACAGGACGAGCATTAGCGCGGCCAGGACGAAGGTGGCGGCGTCCAGGGCGACCGCTACACGCAGACCGGTCGTGCCGAGGGCGGTGAGCAACGCGCCGGCGACCAGTGCGCCGGCGCCGAAGGCTCCGGCGCGGACCATGTCGACCACCGCGAAGGCGTGGTCGCGAGGACCGGGCGGCGCCGCGTCGGCGATCAACGCGAACAGGGCGCTGTAGAACAGCTGCAGCCCCACGGTCACGGACACCGCGGCGACGGCGACACCGATCACGTCCTGGGCGAGCAGGTAGGCGAGCAGCCCACCCGCCTGCAGGACCTGAGAGGAGACCACCACCGCCTTCGGGCCGAGGCGGTCGACCACCCGCCCGGCCACCGCGGGGACCAGCAGTCCTATCGCGGTGCCGACCGAGACCACCGTCCCGGCGACTGCGAGGGACAGGCCTACCGCCTCGGTGCTGTAGACGAGCACCAACGGCAGGAACAGGCCTGAACCGGCGTTGTCGACGCCCAGCGCCACGAGAAGCGCTACGAAGCTGCGCCTGGTGAACCGCTCCGCAGGAGACGGCGTCACGGCGTCGAGGCGCACGAGCCAGGACGCTACGGGCAGACAGCCTCGACGGCCCCCGCGCGCATGACGCCATCAAGGGCTCGACGTCCTTGCACGCTCGCACTGCACTTGTCCGCAGGAGGCACCGGCTACGGCGACGTCCAGCAGGCAGAGCAGCCAGCCGCCCGTGTCATCCCACAGCGGACGGCACCTGCACCTCACGGTCCAGAAGGTGCCTGCACCGACGCCCAGACACGCTGCAGGCCCCTGTAGTCGATGACGACGATGTCCTCCTCTTCGATGACACGGCGAGCGAGGCGGGACGACAGGAACGCGTGGTCGGAGCGACGGACCGTCCAACCGAGGTCGGCCTCTGCTGCCGTTTCCTCACCCACTGCTGGGTGTACCGCCCATTCGCTCAACCCCGCCGGTAGGGAACGGAGCGCCTGCACGTAGCGCTCCGCCTTGCCTGCCACGGGCAGCACGAAGCTGTCCAGGAAGTCGTGGTCGACGACGGGCAGCCCACGACCGCGGGCTGTTCGCCGGCCGGGCTCCAGCCACACCCGCGCCGCCAGACCGTGTTCGCGTGCCAATGCCATGGTCAGGTCCAGGAAGTCCGGACGGCCGCCGTCGGCGAGGACGTGCCAGTCCAGATGGGTGGGGGTCAGCCCGCTGCGGGCCACCACGTCGATCTGGGCGCGCAGTTCCCGCTCGACGTCCTCGAGGCGCGCCCGGGCCAGCAGCTGTGGTGCCGCGGCACTGGTCAACAGCAGCCCGGTCTCTTCGACCAGTGAGGGCACGTGCGCGGCCGGAGCCATCGGCGCCCAGCGGTGGCCAGGTCCATCCCGGGTCAAGGTGAGGTGGATGCCGAAGGGAACCGACGGTGTCCGGCTCAGCATCTGCATCGCCGGCTCCGCTGCCGGGCAGGGCACCATCAGGCTGGCCGAACTGGCGATCCCCTCCTGCACCGCCTCGAACACGGCCACGTTCACCGACTCGTGCATGCCGAGGTCATCGCAGCTGACGATCAAGACGCGGGTGTCCGTGGGGAAGCCCAAGACCTCGCTGGACAGGCACTCCGATGGCGCTGCTGCCCCGGCCTGCGCATCCACCGCCTCAACATGACCCTGCCGTCAAGTGGCTCACCGCACGCGCCGGACCTCATCGACCTCCGGCGCCGGCGCTCGCCACCTGTGGCGACGGGCTACGGACGGTCGGGGATCGGTAGGCCCGCTTCTCGGAGCCGCTGCAGGACTTCGTCCGCCGCCTCCTCGATCGACTGCCCGGCGGTGACGGAG
>DASVUG010000133.1:0-15543 GCA_036387155.1 Pseudonocardia sp.
ACCAGCTGGGCGGCGATCCGGAACGCCGCGGCGGCCGTGCGCTTGCCGACGCGGGTCTGCAGCATCCACAGCTTGCCGCGCTCGATGGTGAACTCGATGTCGCACAGGTCGCGGTAGTGGGTCTCCAGGCGGCGCATGACCCCGAACAGCTGGCGGGCGGAAGCCCGGTCGCGCTCGGCGAGGTCGGCCAGGGTCAGGGTGTTGCGGATGCCGGCGACGACGTCCTCGCCCTGGGCGTTGGGCAGGTAGTCGCCGTAGACGCCCGCCCGGCCCGACGCCGGGTCGCGGGTGAAGCAGACGCCCGTGCCCGAGTCGTCGCCGAGGTTGCCGAAGACCATCGTGCAGACGTTGACCGCGGTCCCCAGGTCGTTCGGGATCCGCTCGCGGCGGCGGTAGAGCCGGGCCCGCTCGGTGTTCCACGAGTCGAACACGGCCCTGATGGCCAGGTCGAGCTGCTCGCGCGGGTGCTGCGGGAACGGCCGGCCCGTCTCGGCCTGCACGATCTTCTTGTACGTCTCGACCAGCTCGTCGAGGTCGTCGGCGGTGAGCGCGACGTCCGCGGTGACCCCGCGCGCGGCCTTCAGGTCGTCCATGGCCTCGGCGAACAGCGCGCCGTCGATGCCGAGCACGGTCTTGCCGAACATCGCGATGAGGCGGCGGTAGGAGTCGCGGGCGAACCGCTCGTCCCCCGCCACCCTCGCCAGGCCGCGGACCGACGCGTCGTTGAGCCCGACGTTGAGGACGGTCTCCATCATCCCGGGCATCGAGAACTTCGCCCCCGAGCGCACCGACACCAGCAGCGGGTCCTCCGGGTCGCCGAGCTGGCGGTCCAGCGAGTCCTCCAGGGCCCGCAGCGCGCGCGTCACCTGCACCCGCAGGTCCGACGGCAGGGCGCCGTCGGCCAGGTAGCGCCGGCAGGCCTCGGTGGTGACGGTGAACCCGGGCGGCACCGGCAGGCCCAGCCGCGTCATCTCGGCGAGGTTGGCCCCCTTGCCGCCGAGCAGGTCCTTCTGGTCCTTGCCGCCCTCGGTGAAGTCGTAGACGTACTTCTCCATCGCTGCCGCCTCACACGTCGTCGGGCAGGGGACCCCGGCAGTGTGCGAAGGCGCGCCGGGCGCCGTCAACGGACCACCCGCAGGTGAGACCCCTGCCTCGACGGCTGGACACGGCCGGGTGGTCGTGCGCCGCCGGCCGGTGGCACCCTCGGTGCGGCGGGTAGGGGGACGCATGGTGATCCTCTGCCCGTCGGGCCCCCCGCTGCCGCCGACCTGGACGGAGACCCTCGTGCCGACCCGCACCCCCCGGGCGCCGGGGCGCCGCCGCCTCGCCCTGGGCGTGGCGGCGCTCGTGCTGGCCGGCGGCGGCGTCGCCACCGCGACCCTCGCCACCCCCGGCGCCCCGCCCGTCGTGCCCCCCGGCGCGCCGGCACCGCCCACCCCGCCGGCCCCGGCCGGGCCCGGCGCCCGGCCGCTCGACGACTCCTTCCTCGCCGGTGACGACGACCCGGTCCCGGCGACGGGCCGCACGGTGCAGGTCGCGGACGCCGACGCGCTCACCGACGCGCTCTCCGCGGTCCGCGCCGGCACCACCGTCGTCCTCGCCGACGGCACCTACGACGGCGAGTTCGCCGTCGCGGTGCGGGCCACCGCCGACGCCCCGGTCGTCGTGCGGGCGGCGAACCCCGGTCGCGCGGTGATCGCCCCGGGCGCGGCGCTCGTGGTGAAGAACAGCGCGCACGTCGTCGTCGCCGGGCTGACGTTCCGCAGCGGGGCGGACACGCTGCTCAAGCTGGAGGCGTCCAACGACGTCCGGGCGACCCACAACACCTTCGAGCGGGGCGCCGCCGGCGAGGGCTCGAGCAAGTGGCTCTACGTCGGCGGCGCCGGCAGCCACGACAACCGCATCGACCACAACACGTTCTCCGGCAAGACCGACGCCGGCAACTACCTCACGCTCGACGGCTCCGAGACGCAGGTCTCCCAGCGCGACCGCATCGACCACAACCGGTTCGCGAAGATCGGGCCGCGGGCGGAGAACGAGAAGGAGGCCGTCCGGCTGGGCTGGAGCGGCATCTCGATGTCGTCGGGCTTCACCGTGTTCGAGTGGAACCTGCTGGAGGAGTGCGACGGCGACCCCGAGGTCGTCAGCGTCAAGGCCAGCGACATGACCGTCCGGTACAACACCGTCCGCCGGTCGAAGGGCGTGCTGTCGCTGCGCCACGGCGACCGCAACAGCCTCTACGGCAACGTCGTCCTCGGCGAGGGCCGGCCGGGTACCGGCGGCATCCGCATGTACGGCGTCGACAACCGCGTGTTCAACAACTACGTCGCCGGCACCACGGGCACGGGCTTCGACGCGGCCCTGTCGATCGACGGCGGCGACGCCGAGCCGGGCGGCGGGCTGAACAAGCACCACCGCGTCGACAACGCGCAGGTCGTGTTCAACACCCTCGTCGACAACGCGACGGGCATCGTGATCGGGGAGAACTACCCGAAGGCCCCGGTGAACCCGACGGTCGAGAACAACCTGCTGGCCGACTCGGGCGAGATCCGCCAGGTCAAGGCGCCGGCCGGGGGATCGCTCGCGAACAACACCGTCGGCACCAAGGCCGACGTCGGACTGGCCCCGGCCGGCGAGGCCTGGAAGCTGGCGCCCGGCAGCCCGGAGATCGACAAGGCCGTGGGCAGCTTCGACTTCGTGACCACGGACTTCGAGGGCGGCGCCCGCTCCGGGACCAAGGACGTCGGCGCGGACGAGCACGAGGGGTGAGTGCGGGGCCGCCGCGCGCCTACCGGTACGGCGCCAGCCCGCCGCCCAGCAGCGCGAACGCGTGGTCGGCCTCCGCCAGGGCCGCCGGCGCCAGCGCGTCGGCGGTGCTGCCGGCGACGATCCGGGCGTGGTTGGCCCGCGCGAGCGTGCGGAGCGCGACCAGCACCTGGCCCGCCGCCAGCCGGGCCGTCAGCGCCGACGCCGCCGGGGCCGCCTCCCGCAACGCCGCGGTCAAGGCCTCCTCCGCGCGCGTCTCGTAGCGCACCACCGCCGTGCTCAGCGCGGGGGTGTCGACGACCAGCCGGTAGAACCGCACGACCTCGGGGTGGTCGCACAGCCCGGTGACCGGGTCGCGGCCCTCCAGAGCCGCCCGCCGGTGCTCGTGCAGCGCGCGCAGCGGTGCGACCCCCGCCGGACGCCCGCGGACGACCCGGGCCGACTCGTCCTCGTGGTCGGCGAACCGGTGCAGCACCAGGTCGTCCTTCGTCGGGAAGTACGCGAACAGCGTCCGCTTCGACACCTCGGCGGCCTCGGCGACGTCCGCGACCGACACCCGGTCGTACCCGCGCTCGAGGAACAGCGCGATCGCCGCGGCGGAGATCTCGCCGCGCGTGCGCGCCTTCTTCCGCTCCCGCAGCCCGGCCACGGCCGCACTCTACACGGGGTTGAAGTTTGCACTCGGTGTACTTATGCTCTCGGGCATGGAATCTGGGGAGACGGGCGCGGTCCTCGTCGTCGGCGCCGGCCCGACCGGCCTCGTGCTGGCGAACGAGCTCGCCCTCGCCGGCGTCGGGGTGACGGTCGTCGAGCGCCAGGCGGTGCCGAGCGGGCAGTCCCGCGGGGGCGGGGTCAACCCGCGCACCGCCGAGGTCCTCGCGATGCGCGGGCTGCTCGACGCCGTCGCGGCCCGGGCCGTGCCGCGCGAGGGCGGCGGCGCCCACTTCGCCGGGCTGCCCGTCCGGCTGGACGCCCGGCCGTGGCGCACCCGCCACCCGGGCGGGCTCCTCGTCCCGCAGGACCGGATGGAGGAGGTGCTGGACGCGCGCGTGCGCGAGCAGGGTGTGACCGTCCGCCGCAGCACGGCGCTGACCGGACTCGTCCAGGACGAGGACGGGGTCACGGCCGTGGTCGCCGGCCCGGACGGCGAGCACCGCCTCCGGTGCGCCTACCTGGTGGCCTGCGACGGCGGGCACAGCACCGTCCGCAAGCTGGTCGGCGCGGCGTTCCCCGGGCGGTCCGGGACGATGTCCGCGGTCAGCGCGGACGTCGACCTCGCGTCCGCCTCCGCCACCGTCCCCCGCACCGCCGGGCACATGAGCACCCTGCAGCGCACCGGGGGCGGCTACTGGATGCTCCTGCACCCGCTCGACGGCGACGCCGGCGCCGACAGCGGGTACCGCGTCGTCTTCGGCGCGCCCGGTCGGCCCGCGCCACCCCGCGAGGCGCCCGTCACCGCCGAGGAGGTCGGCGCGGCGCTGGCCGCCGTGCACGGCCCGGGGACGGTGCTGCGCCGCCTGCGCTGGGGAACCCGGTTCAGCGACGCCTCCCGCCAGCTCGCCGCCTACCGCCACGGCCGCGTGCTGTTCGCCGGCGACGCCGCGCACATCCACCTCCCGATCGGCGGCCAGGGGCTCAACCTGGGGGTCCAGGACGCGATCAACCTCGGCTGGAAGCTGGGCGCCGCCGTGCGGGGCGCGCCCGACGCGCTGCTGGACAGCTACCACGCCGAGCGGCACCCGGTCGCGGCCCGGGTCCTGGCCCTCGTCCGCGCCCAGGGCGTGATCATGAACCCGCCGGAGGAGGCCGACGACGTCCGGGCGCTGCGCGACGTCGTGATCGACCTGGCGCGCACGCCCGACGGGAACCGCCACCTCGCCGGGCTGATGACCGGCCTCGCGGTGCGCTACGACCTCGACGGCAGCCCGGACCCGCTCGTCGGCAGCCGCATGGTCGACCTGTCGCTGCACACCGCCGACGGCCCCACCACCGTCAGCACCCTCCTGCGCTCCGGGCGCGGCCTGCTGCTCGACGTCACCGGCGCGCTGCGCCCGGCCGCGACCCGCGGCGGCGTCGACCACGTCACGGCCCGGGTCGTCGACTCGGTCGTGGGGACGGCGCTCGAGGCGGACCGCGTCCTGGTCCGCCCCGACGGCCACGTCTGCTGGGCGGGCCCGGCCGGTTCCTCCGCCGACGCGGCGCTCCGGCACTGGTTCGGCGCGGTCCCGGCGGTCGCCTGACCGGCCGTCAGGGGGCGATCGGCAGCGGCGGGACCAGGCCCGCCCGGCCCAGGAACAGCCACACCACCGCGGCCAGGATCAGCAACATGATCACGTCGAAGAGGCCGGCCTTGCTCCTGCGGCGCGCCATCGTGGGCTCCCCCGTCGGTCCGTGATCGGTCGAGCAGACGGACGGGAGCAGTATGGCGCGGTCAGCCGGGGAAGGCCGTCCAGCGCGCGGCGGCGCCCAGGCCGGCCAGGAGCAGCAGCGCGGCCAGGCCGGCGAACGCGGCGCTCAGCTCGACCTCGCGGGCCTGGGTGGCGACCGTCCGCGGGAGGTCGTCGAGGACGGCCTGCAGCCGGTCCGCGTCGGCTGCCGCGAAGTACTCCCCGCCCGTGACGTCGGCGACCCGCCGCAGCGTGGCCTCGTCCGCGACCAGGTAGCCGGCCCGGCCACCCCCCGGCGTGGCCCCGGTCACCCCGCGGTCGGACCCGCCCAGCTGCGCCGCCGTGCAGACCAGCGAGGTCGGGGCGCGGGTCCCGAAGCCGATCGGGTAGACGCGCACGCCGCGCTGCGCGGCGATCCCGGCGGCCTCCACCGGCCCGATCCCGCGGGTGTTGGCGCCGTCGGTGAGCAGCACGACGATCTCCGGGGCGTGCGTGCCCGGGGCGCGCGCCGCCGGCGGCGGGGCGGCGGGGTCGGCGGGCGCGACGTCCGGGTCGATCTCGGCGATGGCGTCGACGGACTTGAGGATGGCGGCGCCGATGGTGGTGCCCCGGCCCGTGGTCGCCGCGTCGATGGCCGCGAGCAGCGGGGCCCGGTCCGTCGTCGGCGCCACGGCGACCTGGGCGAACCCGGAGAACAGCACCAGCCCGATGCTCGTGCGCGGGTCCTGCTCCTGCACGAAGCCCCGCACGGCGGCCTGCGCCGCCGTCAGCCGGTTCGGGTCGACGTCGGTCGCGCACATCGAGCCGGACACGTCGAGCGCGATGACCATCGCCGACCGCGACACCGGCACGTCCAGCGCGGCGCGCGGGCGGGCGGCGGCCAGGCCGAGGGCGGCCAGCGCGGCGAGGACCAGCGCGACGGGGACGTGGCGGCGCCACGCCGCCCGCGGCGGCGCCGCGGCCCGGACCAGGGCGACGCTGGAGTGGCGCACCGCCGACCGGCGGCGGCGGCGCAGCGCCGCGACGTACACCGCGGCCAGCGCCGGCACGGCGAGCAGGGCCAGCAGGGCGAACGGCCAGGCGAAGGTCATGGGAGCCGCTACAGGATCCGGCCGGTCCGGGCGAGCGACAGCGCGACGCCGCCGAGCAGGAGCAGCCCGGCCGCGGCGGCCAGCAGCGCGGTGACCTCGATGCGCTCGGTCCGGACCGTCCACTGCAGCTCGAGGGCCCTCGCGACGGCCGGTAGCGCGCCCGCGTCGGCAGCCGCCACGTAGGCGCCGTCGGTGCGCTCGGCGATCGCGCGCAGCAGCGGCTCGTCCAGCGCCGTGGCGAGGGAGAACCCGTCGACCGCCAGGACGGTGCCCTCGGGGCGGCCCAGCCCGACCGGGTGGACCCGCACCCCCGCGCTCGACGCCAGCTCGGCGACGGCGACCGGGTCGGGCGCGTCGGTGTTCTCCCCGTCCGAGAGCAGGACGACCGCCGCCGAGCCGTGGTAGCCCAGGTCCGGCCCCGGCGGGTCGATCCCCGGCGGGCCCGCGCGCCCGGGGTCGGGGACCGCGCGGCCGACCACGCTCGCCAGCGCCGTCCGCAGCCCCTCCGCCAGCGCGGACCCGCCCCCGGGCCGCAGGCGGTCCAGTGCCGCGAGCACGCTGCCCCGGTCGTCGGTCGGCTGCTGGGTGACCAGCCCGCTGCTGCTGAACGCCACCACGCCGACCCGCACGGCCTCCGGGAGCCGGTCGACGACGTCGCGGGCCGTCGCCTTCGCCGCGTCGAGCCGGGTCGGGGCCGCGGGGGCGGTGTCGGTGGCGGCCATGCTGGACGACACGTCGACGGCGAGCACCACCGTCCCCTCCCGCCGGGGCACCGGCACGCCCACCTCGGGCCGGGCGAGCGCGACCAGCAGCAGGGCCAGCGCCGCGAGCAGCAGCACCGGCGGCACGTGCCGCCCGCGCCGCACGGCGGACGGCGACGGGGGCAGGCCGAGCGCGTCCAGCCGGGCGCGGCGGGCCGCCCGGGCGGCCAGCAGCCGCCGGTACCGCAGCACGAGCAGGGGCAGGGCGACGAGCCCCAGCAACATCGCGGGCGCGCCGAGGCTCACCACCGGCGCACCCCCCGGCGCCACCGGCGGCGGCCCGCCGGCGGCTCGGCCGGCGCCGCCGGCTCGCCGGCCTCGGGGGTCGCCGGCGCGTGCGCCCCCGGGGTCGCCGACCGGGCGCGCCGGCGGGTGATCCGCATCAGCGCCCGCACCAGGTCGTCGTCCGTCGCGACGGTGTGCAGGTCCAGCCCGACGGCCCGCAGGTCCGCCCGCAGCGCCGCCTGCCGCTGCTCCCCGGCGGCTCGCAGGCGGTCCCGGAACCCGGGGTCGTCGGTGTCGACGAAGATCACTTCGCCGGTCTCGGCGTCCTCGACGTAGAGCATCCCGACGGCCGGCAGGTCGAGCTCGCGGCGGTCGAGCACCTGCACGGCGACGACGTCGTGGCGCTGGGCCAGCTGCCCCAGCGGGCGCTGCCAGCCCGGCTCGGCGAGGAAGTCCGACACGAGCACGACCAGCGACCGCCGCCGCAACATGCCCGCCGCGGCCCGCAGGACCGCGGCGAGGTCGGTCGCGGCGCGGCCGCCGGGGGGAGCCGGTCGCAGCAGCAGCGACAGGATGCGCAGCACCTGGTGGCGGCCGGCGCCGGGCGGGACCGTCGCGCGGACGCCGGCGTCGAACAGCACGGCGCCCACGCGGTTGCCGCCCCGGGTGAGCAGCTGGGCGACCGCGCCGGCGATCTCGGTGACCACGGCGTGCTTGCGCCGCTCGACCGGCCCGACGTCCATCGACGCCGAGCAGTCCAGCAGCAGCCACGCGGTCACCGCGCGGTCCGCGACGTACTCCCGCACGTGGGGCGTGTCGGTGCGGGCCGTGACGTTCCAGTCGATGTGGCGCAGGTCGTCGCCGGGCCGGTACTCGCGCAGGTCCGCGACGTCCACCCCGGTGCCGCGCAGGGCCGTGCGGTGGTCGCCGGGCAGGCGGCCGGACAGCCGCCGCAGCACCCGCCACTCCAGCCGCCGCAGCACGCGCTCCGGGCTCGCCGTCGCCAGCGCCGCCGCGGTCGGACCGCCGCCCGGGCCGGTCACGTCGCCCGCGCGGTCGACCCGCGGCCGCCGGCGCGCCCCGGGTCGCGGTCCGGTCCGTCGCCCGGGTCGACGTCGGGCACCCGGACCGACGCCAGCAGCGGGCCCAGGACGTCGTCGGGCGACACGTCGTCGGCCAGGGCCTCGTAGGACAGCACGAGGCGGTGGCGCAGCACGTCGCGGGCCAGCTCGCGGACGTCGGCGGGCAGCGCGTAGTCCCGCCCGCGCAGGTACGCCAGCGCCTTCGCGCCGAGCACCATGTTGATCGACGCCCGGGGGCTCGCGCCGAAGGTGACGTAGCGGGCCAGCTCGGGCGCGCCGGCCGCGGACGGGTCGCGGGTCGCCGTGCTCAGCGCGACGGCGTAGGAGATGACCTGCGGATCCACGTACACGGCGTCGGCGGCGTCGGAGAACCCGCGCAGCGTCGCCACGTCGAGCACCGGCGTGGGCGGCTCGTGCCCGCCGGTCACCCGCTCGACCACGACGTACTCCTGCGTCGCCGTGGGGTAGCCGACCAGCACCTTGAACATGAAGCGGTCGAGCTGGGCCTCCGGCAGCGGGTAGGTGCCCTCGGACTCGATCGGGTTCTGCGTCGCCATCACCAGGAACGGGTCGGGCGCGGGGTGGGTCTCCCGCCCGATCGTCACCTGGCGCTCCTGCATCACCTCCAGCAGCGCGCTCTGCACCTTCGCCGGTGCGCGGTTGATCTCGTCGGCGAGCACCAGGTTGGCGAACACGGGCCCGAGGGAGACCTGGAACTCCCCCGCGCGCCGGTCGTAGATCCGGGTGCCGACCACGTCGGCCGGCACCAGGTCCGCGGTGAACTGGATGCGCCCGAAGCTGCCGCCGAAGGTCTGCGCCAGCGCCTTGACCGCCATCGTCTTGGCCAGGCCGGGCACGCCCTCGACGAGCAGGTGGCCGCGGGCCAGCAGCGCGACGAGCATCCGCTCGAGCAGCGCGTCCTGCCCGACGATGACCTTCTTGACCTGGTAGAGCGCGGCCTCCAGGGGCAACCGGCCGGCCGGGGGCGCCGGTGCCGTGTCGCGATCCATGTCCCTCCCGGTACCGCGTCGGATCACTGCTGTCGGGTCACTGCTGTCGGGTCACCGCTGTCGGGTCACTGCTGGGGACCGCCGGCCGCGCCGCCGGCGGTCGCGATCGGGACCGCGAAGCCGATCCCGACGAAGAAGTCCTGGGCCGCCGGGTTCGCCAACCCCGTCACGACGCCGACGACCTGCCCCGCCCGGTTGAGCAGCGGGCCGCCGCTGTTCCCGGGGTTGACCGCGGCGTCGAACTGGATCAGGCCCTCCAGCGTCCCGCGCGGGGTGGTGACCTCGCGGTCGACGGCCGAGACGACGCCGGCGCTCAGGCTCGCCCGCAGCCCCAGCGGGTTCCCGACGGCGAACACGGCCTCGCCCACGGGTGGCGTCCCGGCCAGGACGGCGGGGACGACGAGCTCCGGGAGCCGGTCGGCCACGAGCACCGCCACGTCCTGGTCCGGGCGGCCGCTCGTCACGCGGGCCCCCGAGCGCGTGCCGTCGGCGAACTGCACCTCGACCGCGGCCGCCCCGTCCACGACGTGCAGGGCGGTGAGGACGGCGCCGTCGGCGTTGACGACGGTCCCGCTGCCCAGCGCGGTCTCCCCGCGCCCCTCGGCACCGTCCCCGTCGCGGCGGGCCGTCACGGTGACCAGCGACGGGACGATCGCCCGGTACGCCGACGCGGCCTCGGGCGGCGTCGACCGCTCCCGCTGCCGCTCCTGCTCGATCCCCCGCTGGACCGCCCGCTCCACGTCCGCGGCCGTCGGCGCGGCGGGCGCGGCGGCGACCCACCAGAACGCGAGCCCGGCCAGCACGGCGAGCCCGGTGAGCACCGCGACGCCGGCCCCGACGACCCGCCGCCGGGACCGCCGGGCAGGGGTCTCGTCCGCAACCGACAACGGTGTTGCGGACATGGGTCGGACAGTACGCCCAGGCCGGCGAAAAGGGAGGTGAAGTGCGGATCGGAACCGCCCGGCGGACCCGCCGGGCGCGAGCCGCCGGACCCGCCGCGGGACCGTTCGACCGCCGGTCGGGGGAACCCGACCGGGGGGCGCCCGACACGCCGTCGACCCCGGGGACCGGGGGGTGGCGTCGGGTACCGTCTCGCCGACGGCGACCGGCGGCGAGGGGATGTTCGTGGCGGACCAGTTCGTCCATCTGCACGTGCACACCGAGTACTCGATGCTCGACGGTGCGGCCAAGGTGGGCGCGCTGTTCGGCGAGGCCGAGCGGCTGGGGATGCCGGCCGTGGCCATGACCGACCACGGCAACATGTACGGCGCCGCCGAGTTCTACCGGCGCTCGAAGGGCAGCCCCGTCAAGCCGATCATCGGCATCGAGGCGTACCTGGCGCCGGGCAGCCGCTTTCACAAGAAGCCGGTGTTCTGGGGGCAGCAGTCGCAGCGGGGCAGCGACGAGTACGGCGAGGGCGGCGACGTCTCGGGCGCCGGTGCCTACACGCACATGACGATGCTGGCCGCCGACGCCGCGGGCCTGCGCAACCTGCTGACGCTGTCGAGCCGGGCGTCGTTCGAGGGCTACTACCGCAAGCCGCGGATGGACCGCGAGCTCATCGCCGAGCACGCCCGGGGGATCATCGCCACCACCGGGTGCCCGTCGGGCGAGGTCCAGACCCGCCTGCGCCTGGGCCAGCCCGGCGAGGCGCTGCAGGCGGCGAGCGACTACCGCGACATCTTCGGGAAGGAGAACTTCTTCCTGGAGCTGATGGACCACGGGCTCAACATCGAGCGCAGCGTGCGCGAGGGCCTGCTCGACGTCGCGCGCAAGCTCGACCTGCCGCCGCTGGCCACGAACGACTCGCACTACGTCACCAAGGACCAGGCCGAGGCCCACTCCGCGCTCCTGTGCGTGCAGGCGGGCAAGACGCTCGACGACCCGAACCGGTTCAAGTTCGACGGCGACGGCTACTACCTCAAGAGCGCGGCGGAGGTGCGCGAGTACTGGGACCGGGAGGCCCCGGGAGCGGCGGACAACACGCTGCTGGTCGCCGAGCGCGTCGAGTCCTACGCCGAGGTCTTCGCCGAGCAGGACCGGATGCCGGTGTTCCCGGTCCCCGAGGGCGAGACGCAGGCGTCGTGGCTGCGCAAGGAGGTCGACCGCGGGCTGGCGTGGCGCTACCCGGACGGGGTGTCCGAGGAGAACCGCCGCCGCGCGGACTACGAGCTCGAGGTCATCGTCGGCAAAGGATTCCCGGCGTACTTCCTCGTCGTCGCCGACCTCGTGCGCTACGCCCGCGAGCAGGGCATCCGGGTCGGGCCCGGCCGCGGTTCGGCCGCGGGCTCGCTCGTGGCCTACGTGCTCGGCATCACCAACATCGACCCGATGGTCCACGGCCTGCTGTTCGAGCGGTTCCTCAACCCGGAGCGGCCGTCCGCGCCCGACGTCGACATGGACTTCGACGACCGCCGCCGCGGCGAGATGATCGCCTACGCGACCGACAAGTACGGCGCGGACAAGGTCGCCCAGGTCATCACGTTCGGCACCATCAAGACCAAGGCCGCGATCAAGGACGCCGCGCGCGTCATCCACGGCCAGCCCGGGTTCGCCATCGCCGACCGGATCTCCAAGGCGCTGCCCCCGCCGATCATGGCGAAGGACATCCCGCTCTCGGGCATCTTCGACCCGCGCCACGAGCGCTACGCCGAGGCGACCGAGGTGCGCACGCTCGCGGAGACCGACCCCGAGGTCGGCCGGATCATGTCCACCGCGCGCGGCCTGGAGGGCCTGGTCCGCAACGCCGGGGTGCACGCCTGCGCGGTGATCATGTCCTCGCAGCCGCTGCTCGACGCGATCCCGCTGTGGCGCCGCGACGACGGAGCCGTGATCACGGGCTGGGACTACCCGTCGTGCGAGGAGATGGGTCTCCTCAAGATGGACTTCCTGGGCCTGCGCAACCTCACGGTGCTCGGCGACGCCCTGGACAACATCAAGGCCAACCGGGGCGTCGACATCGACCTCGACAAGCTGGAGCTGACGGACTCCGCGACCTACGCGCTGCTCGGGCGCGGCGACACCCTCGGGGTCTTCCAGCTCGACGGCGGCGCGATGCGCGACCTGCTGCGGCGCATGCAGCCCACCGTGTTCGAGGACATCATCGCGGTGAACGCGCTGTACCGGCCCGGCCCGATGGGCATGAACGCCCACAACGACTACGCGGACCGCAAGAACAACCGCCAGGCCGTCAAGCCGATCCACCCGGAGCTGGAGGAGCCGCTGGCGGAGATCCTCTCCGAGACCTACGGCCTGATCGTCTACCAGGAACAGATCATGTTCATCGCGCAGAAGGTCGCGGGCTACTCCATGGGCCGCGCCGACGTGCTGCGCAAGGCGATGGGCAAGAAGAAGATCGAGGTCCTCGAGAAGGAGTTCGAGGGCTTCCGCGAGGGCATGCGCAAGAACGGCTTCTCCGACGAGGCCGTGAAGGCGCTGTGGGACACGATCCTGCCGTTCGCGGGGTACGCGTTCAACAAGTCGCACGCCGCCTGCTACGCGCTGGTCGGGTACTGGACGGCCTTCCTCAAGGCGAACTTCCAGCCCGAGTACATGGCCGCGCTGCTCACCTCGGTCGGCGACAACAAGGACAAGTCCGCGATCTACCTGGCCGAGTGCCGCAAGCTCGGGGCGAAGGTGCTGCCGCCGGACGTGAACGAGTCCGAGCTCGGCTTCACCGCCGTCGGGGAGAACATCCGCTTCGGGCTCGGCGCGGTGCGCAACGTCGGCCACAACGTCATCGAGTCCATCGTCCGCACCCGCCGGGACAAGGGCGCGTTCACCTCCTTCACCGACTTCATGGAGAAGGTCGAGCTGGTGTGCTGCAACAAGCGCACCGTGGAGTCGCTGATCAAGGCCGGCGCGTTCGACTCCTTCGGCCAGCCCCGCCGCGCGCTGCTGGACGTGCACGAGGCCGCCTGCGGTGCCGTCGTCACGCTCAAGCGCCAGGAGGCCCAGGGGCAGTACGACCTGTTCGGGGGCGGGGACACCCCGGCCGCCCCGGACACCTCCCCGCTCGCGCAGCTGCGGATCGGCGACGAGGAGTGGCCGCGCAAGATCCTGCTCGCCCACGAGCGCGACATGCTCGGGCTCTACGTCTCGGCGCACCCGCTCGACGGCACCGAGCGCATCCTGCGCAAGCACGCCCCGCGCCCGATCGCCGCGCTGCGGGAGGACCCGCCGAAGGAGGGCGAGGTCGTCCTGGCCGGGATGAT
Source organism: Pseudonocardia sp. (assembly GCA_036387155.1). Lineage (GTDB taxonomy): Bacteria > Actinomycetota > Actinomycetes > Mycobacteriales > Pseudonocardiaceae > Pseudonocardia. Next base: position 13,537 of record DASVUG010000133.1, read on the forward strand.
CTCCGCGGTGGACCGGCGGGTGAACAAGAAGGGCGAGCCCTGGGCGATCGTGACGGTCGAGGACCTCGACGCCGCGATGGAGGTGCTGTTCTTCCCGAAGTCGTACCTGGAGATGGGCGCGGACCTCGTGCCGGACAGCGCGGTGGCCGTTCGCGGGCGGGTGAACTGGCGCGACGACCGGATGTCGGTGTTCGCCTCGGGCCTGGTCCCGCTGGACATCGCCGACGCCCAGGCCGGGTTGGTCACCCCGCTCGTGCTGAAGGCGGACGCCCTGCGCGTGGACCCGGCGATGGTCTCGGAGCTGAAGTCCGCGCTGGTCGCGCACGCCGGCGACAACCCGGTGACGCTGGTGCTGACCTACGGCAGCCGCGAGACCCCGCTGGCGATCGACGGCTTCCCGGTGGCGGTGACGTCCGCGCTGCTCGGCGAGCTCAAGAGCATCCCGGGGATCGCCGTCGCCTCCTGAGGGCGCCCCCGTCGGTCGTCACCGCAACGGGGGGAAACCGGCGCCTCGTCCGGCGCGCGGTGCCACGCTGCCGGTGTGCTGGTGGGTCGAGGGGGGCACCGCCCCCCGCACCCACGCCTGCCGGCCGACGGCGACAGGCCGGACGACCGGAGGACCCGTGCCCGCACCACCGGACCTGCCGCCGCTGATGGGCTTCGACGAGGCGTGCCGGCTCGTCGTGGACCACCTCAAGCGCGAGGTCCCGCTGGCCTTCTGGTCGGTCACCCGCGTCGACGACGGCAAGCAGGTCTACGTCTGCGTGCGCGACGACGCCTACGGGACGGCCCCCGGCGGATGCTATCCGTGGTCGGAGTCGTTCTGCCGGCACATGGTCGCCGGCCGGGCGCCGCAGATCGCCCCCGACGCCATGGCCGTTCCCGAGTACGCCGGGACGCGAGCGGCGCGCGAGCTCGAGATCGGCGCGTACATCGGGGTGCCGATCCGCAACGGCGACGGCTCCCTGTACGGCACCATCTGCGGCCTCGACCCGCAGATCGCCGCGGAGAGCCTGCGCGACCACGCGCCGCTCCTGGGCCTGTTCGCCACCCTGCTGGGGCAGATCCTGCACGCGGAGAACCTGCAGGCCGAGGCCGCCGACCGGGAGGCGCACCTGCACTGGAGCGCCTTCCACGACGACCTGACGGGCCTGCCCAACCGGGCCCTGTTCTTCGACCGCGTCGGGCAGGCGCTGGACCGCCACGCCGAGGACGGCCTGCCGGTCGCCGTCCTGCTGGTCGACCTGGACGAGTTCAAGGCCGTCAACGACACGCTCGGCCACGCCGCCGGCGACGAGCTGCTCGCGCTCGTCGCCCAGCGCCTGCAGCGGGCGGTGCGGCCCGGTGACACCCTGGCCCGGCTCAGCGGTGACGAGTTCGCCGTCCTGCTCGAGGACGCCGCCGACCCGACGGTCGTGGCCACCCGCCTGGCGGACGCCCTCGGCGCTCCGTTCGTGGTGGCGGGGCGCCCCCTCACGATCTCGGCGAGCGTCGGGGTCGCGGCCCTCGACCCGGACGAGCCGGCCGGGGTCGAGACGGTCCTCGGGCAGGCCGACATCGCCATGTACTCGGCCAAGCGCGCGGGGAAGGGCGGCGTCGCGGTCTACGACCCGCTCATGACCCTGCCCGGCACCGCCGCCCTGCAGCTGCGGGAGCCCCTGCGCCGGGCGATCGCCGCGGGCGAGGTCGAGGCGCACTTCCAGCCGATCGTCGACCTCGACGCCGGCACCGTGACGGGGTTCGAGGCCCTCGCCCGCTGGCGCCACGAGGGCCGCGCCGTGGAGCCGGACGTCTTCGTGCCCGTCGCCGTGCGCACCGGGCTCGCGTCCGCCCTGACCGACCACATGCTCGACGTCGCCTGCGCGCAGGCGGCCCGGTGGTCGGCCGAGCTCGGCCACCGCGACCTGCGGGTGAGCGTCAACGTCTCGCCCCAGTCGCTCGGCGACCCGGGCCTGCCCGACCGCGTCGCCCAGCACCTGCGCCACCACGGCCTCGGCCCCGGCCAGC
>DASVUG010000134.1:0-3817 GCA_036387155.1 Pseudonocardia sp.
ATCGCCACCCGGCGGCTCGCCGAGGCGGGCGGCCCGCACGGCGACGACCGCGACGCCCTGCTGGGCGGCCTGCGCGGCCTCGGTGCCGCCACGGCGAGCGGGACCCCGCACGCCGCGGTGCCCGCCCTGCTGGACGGCAGCCGGCACGCCGTCGCGGCGCTGGTGGAGCGGACCGGCGGGGGCGGCGGCGACACGGCCGGGCGGAGCCAGCGCGTGGCGTTCGCCGTGCACCGGCTGGCCGACGTCCTGGAGGCCGGCGCCGCCGAGGCGGACCGCGCCGAGCACCCCGCCCGGGGCGGACCCGGCCGACCCACGGCCGGCGGGTCCACGGCCGGCGGTGCCACGGCCGACGACCGCCCCGACGGCCGGGACTCCGGGCCCGGGCCCGACCCCGACTCCGACGACACCCGGGACCCCGACGGCACCGCGGACACCGGAGACCCCGACCCCGGCGACCCCGACGCGCCGCGCACCCTGCGCCCGACGACGCGCCAGGCGCTGCAGGCCGGCACCGCCGTCGGGCTGTCGATCGTCGTCGGCGAGCTGGTGTCCCCGTCCCGCTGGTACTGGGCGGCCATCGCGGCCTTCGTCGTCTTCGCGGGCACCGAGAGCCGCGGTGACATCCTCAGCCGCGGGTGGCAACGCACCCTCGGGACGGCGGGCGGAGTGGCCGCCGGGATGGGCCTGGCCCTGCTCGTCGGCGGCCGCACCGTCCCGGCCCTCGCCGCGCTCGCCGCGTGCCTGTTCCTCGCGCTGTACCTGGTGCGGGTGTCCCCGGCGCTCATGGCGTTCTGGATCACCGCGGTGCTCGCGCTGATGTACGGCCTCATCGGGCAGTTCAGCCTGCAGACCCTGGTGCTGCGGATCGAGGAGACGGCCGTGGGCTCGCTGATGGGCGTGCTCGCCGCCTACCTGGTGCTCCCGCGGCGCACCCGCGACGCGTACGCGGAGGCCCGCGACGCGCTCCTGGAGGCGGCCGCCGCGGCGCTCGCCGCCGCGGCGGACCAGCTGCTCGGCCGGCAGCCGGCCGCGCCGCCGGTCGAGCTGGCCCGAGCCGTGGACGACGCGCTCGGCACGCTGCGCGCCCGGACCGCGCCGCTGACGGGACCGCTGGTGCGCCGGGCGGGCGGCTACCGGGACACGGTGCGGGCGCTGGCCGGGGTCGACCACTACACGCGGGCGTTCGCCCGGTTCTCCGACGAGGTCCGCGCGCCGGACTGGGCCCCGGTGCTGCAACCCGCCGTCGACCGCGTCCGGGACAACCTCGACGGGCTCGCCGGCACCCCGCGGGCCACGCCGGACGAGGTCCCGGTCCGCTCGGCCGAGCACCTCGTCGACGCCGCCGAGGAATGGGCGGCCCGCTGCGGCGATCCGGCGCGGCGCCGCGACCTGCTGGAGGCGGCTCGCCTGCTGCGGCGCATCGACCAGAGCGCCCTGGCCCTCCTGCCGCGGCCGTGACCGGCCGCGTGCGACACCGCGGGACCGCTACCGCCCCGCGGTGACGACCGGCTGCTCCCCCGTCGGCTCCATCGTCTCGGCGATCTTCATCGCCTCCTCGATCAGCGTCTCGACGATCGCGTGCTCCGGGACGGTCTTGACGACCTCGCCGCGCACGAAGATCTGACCCTTGCCGTTCCCCGAGGCCACGCCGAGGTCGGCCTCGCGGGCCTCGCCGGGCCCGTTGACGACGCAGCCCATCACGGCCACCCGCAGGGGGACCTCCAGGCCGTCCAGCCCGGCCGTCACCTCGTCGGCGAGCTTGTAGACGTCGACCTGCGCGCGCCCGCACGACGGGCACGAGACGATCTCCAGCTTGCGCGGGCGGAGGTTGAGCGACTGCAGGATCTGCGTGCCGACCTTGATCTCCTCGACCGGCGGCGCCGACAGCGACACCCGGATGGTGTCACCGATGCCCTGCCGCAGGAGCGCCCCGAACGCGACCGCGGACTTGATCGTCCCCTGGAACGCCGGCCCGGCCTCGGTGACGCCCAGGTGCAGCGGGTAGTCGCACTGCTCGGCGAGCAGCTCGTAGGCGCGGACCATGACCACCGGGTCGTTGTGCTTGACCGAGATCTTGATGTCGTGGAAGCCGTGCTCGGCGAACAGGCTCGCCTCCCACAGCGCGGACTCGACCAGCGCCTCGGGGGTGGCCTTGCCGTACTTCTGCATCAGCCGCTTGTCCAGCGAGCCGGCGTTGACCCCGATCCGGATCGGGGTGCCGTGGTCGCGCGCGGCCGCGGCGATCTCCTTGACCTGGTCGTCGAACTTGCGGATGTTGCCCGGGTTGACCCGCACCCCCGCGCAGCCGGCCTCGATCGCCGCGAAGACGTACTTGGGCTGGAAGTGGATGTCGGCGATCACCGGGATCTGGCTCTTGCGGGCGATCGCGGGCAGCGCGTCGGCGTCGTCCTGGCTGGGGCAGGCGACCCGGACGATGTCGCAGCCCGACGCAGTCAGCTCGGCGATCTGCTGCAGGGTGGCGTTGACGTCGGCCGTCAACGTGGTGGTCATCGACTGCACGGAGATCGGGTGGTCGCTGCCGACACCGACCTTGCCCACCTGCAGCTGCCGGGTCTTCCGGCGCGGCGCCAGCACGGGCGCGGGAGGAACGGGCATGCCCAGGGAGACGCTCACGATTCCAGTATCCCCGTCCCCGATCACCGGCGCCCTGACACCCGCGTCACGTCCGGCCCTGCTGCTCCTGGGCGCTCTGCAGCGTCGACGAGTGCGGCAGCCACGTCGCCAGCTCCACGGGCCACCCGTCGGCCGCGAGCACCGCGACGACCGCGGGGTCGTCGTCGAGTACCGAGGCGATCGTCCGGGTCCGGGCGAGCCACCGCAGGGTGTTGCGCTTGACCCAGCGCGCGGGACGGTGGTCGTGGTCGGGCCGCATGTGCAGCGGGCCGGTCGGCAGGCCGTTGCGGGCCAGCCAGGCCGTGGTCAGCCCGCGGTTCCGCTCCGGGCGCCCGGTGAGGTAGACGACGTCGTGCCCGGCCTGCGCCGCCCGCAGCCGGGCCGCGCCGTCGGCGAGCAGCGGGTCGCGGTCGGCGGCCAGGAAGAACGCCTCCCAGCGCTGCGGCCGCGCCTGCAGGTGGTGCAGGCGGTGTCGGACGTCGGCGAGGACGCCGTCGATGTCGAAGACGGCGAGCGGCCGCCGGCCGTTCCCTTCGACGGTCACCCCAGACGGATGGGGTTGACGATGTCCGCGGCCAGTGTCAGCAGGCTCACGGCACCCCCCACCAGGATCACGAAGTAGGTCAGCGGAAGCAGGCGCGTGTAGTCCACCGGCGGCATCTTCGACTTGCCCAGCCGCGCCCGGACGATGTCGCGGACCCGTTCGTAGAGGTTGACGGCGATGTGGCCGCCGTCGAGCGGCAGCAGCGGCAGCAGGTTGAACACCCCGATGAAGAAGTTCAGCAGGGCCAGCAGCAGGACGAAGTACTCCCAGAGGCCGCGCTCGGCCGCGTCCCCGCCGATGATCGACGCGCCGACCACGCTGACCGGCGTGTTCTCGTCGCGCACGCCCCCGTTGACGGCCTGCCACAGCGCCGGGATCCGCTCGGGGATCGACAGGATGCCCTGCCAGACGTTGCCGAACATCTGGCCGGTGAAGTCCAGCGTCGCGGGCACGGCCGTGACCGGGCCGTAGGGGAACACGGTGCGCTGCCCGGCGCCGATCGCGCCGACGGTGACGGGGGCGCCGGTCGCGGGGTCGAACCGCTTCACGCGGGCGACGTCGACGGTCAGCCCGAGCTCCTGCCCGCCGCGCTCGACCACGACCGGGGTGGGCCCGGTCGCCGCGCGGATGGCCGTGACC
>DASVUG010000135.1:0-2624 GCA_036387155.1 Pseudonocardia sp.
CACGAGGTCTACGTGCTCGACGAGTTCACCTACCCGCTCAAGTGGGGCTGGGTGGACGTGGCCGAGGTCGTCGACGTGCTGGCCCGGCGCGAGGGCCGCCAGCACGTGATCGTCACCGGCCGCGACGCCGCGCCGGAGCTCGTCGAGGCCGCGGACCTGGTCATGGAGACCACGAAGGTCAAGCACCCGATGGACGCGGGGCAGAAGGGGCAGCGCGGCATCGAGTGGTGACGGTCCTCGCGTTGCGCTCCGAGCGGAACCGGCCGGGACGCGGCGACGGCGCGTCGTAGGGTCGCGGCGTGGAGCTGCCTCCGAGCCTGACCCGCGTCGCGATCCCCGTCGGGCAGTGCTGGATCTGGCGTGACGGCGACGAGGTCACGCTCGTGGACGCCGGTCCGGCGGGCTCCGGCTCGGTGATCGCGGCGGCGCTGGCGGGGCTCGGGCTCGACCGCGACGCGGTGGTGCGCGTGGTGCTGACCCACTTCCACCAGGACCACGCCGGCGCGGCCGCCGAGGTGCGGTCGTGGGCGGGCGCCGAGGTCGTCGCGCACACCGCCGACGCGCCGGTCGTGCGCGGGGAGGTCGAGGGCCCCTTCCCGGAGCTGCTGCCCGTCGAGGTGGAGCTGCTGGCCCGGGTCACGGCGGGCATGCCTCCGGCCCCGCCCTGCCCGGTCGACCGGGAGGTCGCCGACGGTGACGTGCTCCCGTTCGGTGGCGGCGCGCACGTCGTCCACGGCCCCGGGCACACGGACGGCAGCATCGGCCTGCACCTGCCCGGCCCGCGGGTGCTGTTCACCGGCGACACCGTCGCCGAGCACGAGGGCGCGGTGCTCCTCGGCCCGTTCAACATGGACCGGCGGCAGGCCCTCGCGTCGTTCCGCCGGCTCACGGCCCTCGACGTCGATTTGGCGCTGGTGGGACACGGCGAGCCGGTCGACCGCGCGGCTCTGGCGCGTGCGCAGCCGGGGCCCTTCGCCGAGGGCTGATCACGGGAGGAGCGTGAACGCCGGGACTTGGCGTGGTCGCACGACCGAGAAGTGCCTGCGGTCGAGGGTGGCGACGGCCGTCGTGGGTGCGATCAGCGGCCCGGGGTCCACGAGCCGTTCGAGATACCGCAGGGACCCGTCATGGACGAGGTCCTCCCCGCTCTGCGCGACGAGGAGCGCTGGTAGGCGGCGGTCGTCCGCCGCCGGAGCTAGGGTCTGGCCGTGGAGTACGCGCGGTTGGGTGCCAGCGGTCTGCAGGTCTCGCGGATCTGCCTGGGGATGATGAGCTACGGGTCGTCGGCGTGGCGGGACTGGGTGCTCGACCTCGACGCCGCCCGCCCGCTCGTGCGCCGGGCCGTCGACGCCGGGGTGATCTTCTTCGACACCGCCGACATGTACTCCGACGGCGCCAGCGAGGAGGTCACGGGCGCGCTGCTGCGGGAGTCCTTCGCGAAGCGGGACGACTACGTGCTCGCCACCAAGGTCTTCAACCCGATGGGGCCGGGCCCGAACGACCGGGGCCTGTCGCGCAAGCACGTGCTGGCCTCGATCGACGCCTCGCTGCGCCGGCTCGGGACCGACCACGTCGACCTCTACCAGATCCACCGGTGGGACCCGCACACCCCGGTCGAGGAGACGATGGAGGCGCTGCACGACGTCGTGCGCGCCGGGAAGGCCCGCTACCTCGGCGCGTCGAGCATGTGGGCCTGGCAGTTCGCGAAGGCCCAGCACGTGGCCGAGCGGCACGGCTGGACGCCGTTCGTCGCGATGCAGGACCACTACAACCTTCTCTACCGCGAGGAGGAGCGGGAGATGCACCCGCTGTGCCTCGACCAGGGCGTCGGGGTGATCCCGTGGAGCCCGCTGGCGCGCGGGCGCCTGGCGAAGCTGCCGGAGGAGCGGACGACGACGCGCTCGGGCAGCGACACCTACGCCACCGCCATGTACACCGAGGCCGACGACGCGGTCGTGCACGCGGTCGCCGACGTCGCGAAGGCGCGCGGGCTGCCGCTGGCGCAGGTCGCGCTGGCCTGGATGCTCGGCAAGGACGCGGTGACGGCGCCGATCGTCGGGGCCACGAAGCCGGGCCACCTCGACGACGCGGTGGCGGCGCTGGACGTGGCCCTGACCGACGAGGAGGTCGCCGCGCTGGAGGCGCCGTACGTCCCGCATCCCGTCCTCGGGCACTCGTGAACGTGCTCGGCGAGGTGGTGACATGACGCCGCGGGCACTGGTCGTCGCGGCCCCGGCGTCGGGCAGCGGCAAGACCACGGTCGCGACCGGGATCATGGCCGCCCTGCGGCGCCGGGGGACGGCGGTGGCGCCGTTCAAGGTCGGCCCGGACTACATCGACCCCGGCTACCACACGCTCGCCGCCGGGCGGCCGGGCCGCAACCTCGACCCGGTGCTGGTCGGCGAGCACCGGGTCGCGCCGCTGCTGCGGCACGGGGCCGCGGGCGCGGAGGTGGCCGTCGTCGAGGGCGTCATGGGCCTGTTCGACGGGCGGCTGGCCGACGGGCACGGTTCGACCGCGCACGTCGCGGGGCTGCTCGGGGCGCCCGTGGTGCTGGTGGTCGACTGCCGCGGGCAGTCGCGCAGCGTCGCGGCGCTGCTGCACGGGTTCCGGTCGTTCGACCC
>DASVUG010000136.1:0-2245 GCA_036387155.1 Pseudonocardia sp.
GCGGTCGTACAGCTCGCGGTAGATGCCCTCGTCCGCGATGAGCTGCTGCACGTCGAGCTTGACGAACGTCGTCCAGATCTCCTCGAGCCGGTCCAGCTCGCGCTGGGCCCGGTCGCGGAGCTGGCGCATCTCGCGCTCGCCGCCCTCCTTGACCTTGCGGCGGACGTCGCTCTTGGCGCCCTCCGCCTCGAGCTCGGCGAGGTCGGACTCCAGCTTCTGGGCCCGGGCCTCCACGTCCGCGTCGCGGCGCTGCTCGACCCGCTTGCGCTCGACGGTCATCTCGTTCTCGAGCGTCGACAGGTCGTTGTGGCGCTGCTCGGTGTTCACCGAGGTGATCACGTACGCCGCGAAGTAGATGATCTTCTCGAGGTCCTTGGGAGCCAGGTCGAGCAGGTAGCCCAGCCGGCTCGGGACGCCCTTGAAGTACCAGATGTGCGTGACCGGGGCGGCCAGCTCGATGTGGCCCATCCGCTCACGGCGCACCTTGGCGCGGGTGACCTCCACGCCGCAGCGCTCGCAGATGATGCCCTTGAACCGGACGCGCTTGTACTTGCCGCAGTAGCACTCCCAGTCCCGGGTCGGACCGAAGATCTTCTCGCAGAAGAGCCCGTCCTTCTCCGGCTTCAGGGTGCGGTAGTTGATGGTCTCGGGCTTCTTGACCTCACCGTGCGACCACTGGCGGATGTCCTCCGCCGTGGCCAGGCCGATGCGCAGCTCGTCGAAGAAATTGACGTCGAGCACTATGTGAGTCCTCTGTTCCCTCTTTGGTGCTTTCGGCTACGGGCGGTCAGTTGACGACGTCGTCGACGGTCATCGAGTCCGAGCCGGGACGGCTGGACAGGTTGATGCCGAGGTTCGCCGCCGCGCGCTCGAGGTCCTCGTCGTCCGTGTCGCGCATCTCGATCGTGGCGCCGTCGGACGACAGCACCTCGACGTTCAGGCACAGCGACTGGAGCTCCTTGAGGAGCACCTTGAACGACTCCGGGATCCCCGGCTCGGGGATGTTCTCGCCCTTGACGATCGCCTCGTAGACCTTGACCCGGCCCACCACGTCGTCGGACTTGATGGTGAGCAGCTCCTGCAGCGTGTAGGCCGCGCCGTAGGCCTGCATCGCCCAGCACTCCATCTCGCCGAAGCGCTGGCCGCCGAACTGCGCCTTCCCGCCCAGCGGCTGCTGGGTGATCATCGAGTAGGGGCCGGTCGACCGAGCGTGGATCTTGTCGTCCACCAGGTGGAGCAGCTTCAGGATGTACATGTAGCCCACGGCCACCGGGAAGGGGTACGGCTCGCCGGAACGCCCGTCGAACAGCTGCGCCTTCCCGTCGGAGCCGACCATGCGCTCGCCGTCGCGGTTCGGCAGCGTCGATCCGAGCAGCCCGGTGATCTCGTGCTCCTTGGCCCCGTCGAACACCGGCGTGGCCGTGTTCGTCCCGGGGGGCGCGGAGTAGAGCTCGTCGGGCAGCGCCGACGCCCACTCCGGCCGGCCCTCGATGTCCCAGCCCGTCTTGGCGATCCACCCGAGGTGGGTCTCCAGGACCTGGCCGATGTTCATCCGCCGCGGCACGCCGTGGGTGTTCAGGATGATGTCGACCGGGGTGCCGTCCGGCAGGAACGGCATGTCCTCGGCGGGCAGGATCTTGCCGATCACGCCCTTGTTGCCGTGCCGCCCGGCCAGCTTGTCGCCGTCGGAGATCTTGCGCTTCTGGGCCACGTACACCCGGACCAGCTCGTTCACGCCGGGCGCGAGCTCGTCGTCGTCGTCGCGGGAGAACACCCGGATGCCGATGACCTTGCCCGTCTCGCCGTGCGGCACCTTCAGCGACGTGTCGCGCACCTCGCGCGCCTTCTCGCCGAAGATCGCCCGGAGCAGGCGCTCCTCCGGGGTCAGCTCCGTCTCGCCCTTGGGCGTGACCTTGCCGACCAGGATGTCGCCGGGCTGGACCTCGGCGCCGATGCGGATGATGCCGCGCTCGTCGAGGTCGGCCAGGACCTCCTCGGAGACGTTCGGGATGTCCCGGGTGATCTCCTCGGCGCCCAGCTTGGTGTCGCGGGCGTCGATCTCGTGCTCCTCGATGTGGATCGACGTGAGCACGTCGTCCTGCACCAGGCGCTGCGAGAGGATGATCGCGTCCTCGTAGTTGTGGCCCTCCCACGGCATGATCGCCACGAGCAGGTTCTTGCCCAGGGCCATCTCGCCGTCCTCGGTGCACGGCCCGTCGGCGAGCACCTGGCCCACCTCGACCCG
>DASVUG010000137.1:0-6623 GCA_036387155.1 Pseudonocardia sp.
GCGACGCTCCTGTGGGCGCTGGTGTTCGTCGCCCGCGTCGTCGTGCAGGGCCTGCTGTACCGCTACGAGGCCGAGACGTGGCTGGGCATCGCCCGCCTCGCCATGGGCTACCCGCTGGTCGGCGTCGCGCTGCTGGGCACGATCTGGGCCGTGCGCCGGGCCGGCCGGGAGCCCCGCCCCGCTCCCTAGTGCCCGAGGGCCGCGCGGATCTCCTCCTCGACGGCCGCCGTCGCGACGAAGAGCAGCTCGTCGCCCGCCTCCAGCGTGTCGTCGCCCTCCGGGACGATCACCCGGCCGCCGCGCAGGATCGTGACCAGCGCCGCGTCGACGGGCAGCTTCAGCCGCCGCACGGGGGCGCCGGCCAGCGGCGTGTGCGCCGGGAGCGTCACCTCCACGAGGTTCGCCTGGCCCTGCCGCAGCGTCATCAGCCGCACCAGGTCCCCGACGGCCACGGCCTCCTCGACCAGCGCCGCGAGCAGCCGCGGGGTGGACACCGCGACGTCCACGCCCCAGTTGTCGTCGAACAGCCACTCGTTGCGCGGGTCGTTCACGCGCGCGACGACCCGCCGCACGGCGAACTCCGTCTTGGCCAGCAGCGACACCACGAGGTTGACCTTGTCGTCGCCCGTGGCGGCGATCACGACGTCGCAGTCCTCGAGGCCCGCCTCCTCCAGCGACGCCAGCTCGCAGGCGTCCGCGTGCACCCACTCGGCCGCCTCGACCGCCTCGGGCTCGATGTTCGCCAGCTCCCGCTCGATGAGCATCACCTGGTGCTCGCTCTCCACCAGCTCCAGGGCGATGGAGCGGCCCACCGCCCCCGCCCCCGCGATCGCGACCCGCACGTCACCCCTCCTGCGGCGGCGCCGCGGCGGCCGCCGTCACGTCGCTGACGGTGCCCGACACCGCCGCCACGTACACCGTGTCCTCGTGCTGGACGACGGTGTCCGCGTGGGGCAGCACCCCGGTGCCGAACCGGACGATGAACGCCACCCGGGCGGCCGTGGCCTGCTCCAGCTCGCTCACCAGGCGGCCGACCCACTCCTCGTGCAGCGGCAGCGGCAGGATCGCGACCGTGCCCGTCGGCTCGCGCCACGCCGAGGCGACGCCGTCGGGCAGCAGCATGCGCATCAGCCGGTCCGTGCTCCACGGCACCGTCGCGACCGTCGGGATGCCCAGCCGCTCGTAGACCGCGGCGCGCTTCGCGTCGTAGATCCGGGCGACGACGCGCTCGATGCCGTAGGTCTCCCGCGCCACCCGCGCGGCGATGATGTTGGAGTTGTCACCGCTGGACACCGCCGCGAACGCCTCGGCCCGCTCCACGCCGGCGTCGGTGAGCACCTCGCGGTGGAAGCCCTGCCCGACGACCTGGCGACCGCGGAAGTCCGGCCCGAGCCGGCGGAACGCCTGCGGGTCGCGGTCGATCACCGCCACCTCGTGCCCGAGCCGCTCCAGGCTCGCCGCGAGCGCGGAGCCCACGCGCCCGCACCCCATGACCACGACGTACACGGGCCGATCCTCCCCGGTCGGCGGGCGTCCTGTCGCGGCGGGGCCGGATCCGCCGGTGCCGGGCGACCCAGGCGCGACCCGATCCCGACCCGCCACGACCCGGTCGTGCCGCGGCCGCCCCGACCGGACCGCGGCGCGACGGCCGTACGCTCGTGTGGTGTCCAAGCTCGCCGTCGCGGTGAAGCGCATCCTGGTCGGGCGACCCCAGCGCAGCGACCGTCTCGCCCACGCGCTGCTGCCCAAGCGGATCGCCCTGCCGGTGTTCGCCTCGGACGCCATGTCGTCGGTGGCCTACGCGCCCGAGGAGATCTTCCTGACCCTGTCGGTCGCGGGCGTGGCGTCCTACGCGCTCTCGCCGTGGATCGGGCTCGCGGTGGTGGTCGTGCTGCTCACGGTGGTGACGAGCTACCGGCAGAACGTGCACGCCTACCCGTCGGGCGGCGGCGACTACGAGGTCGCCACGGTCAACCTCGGCCGCCACGCCGGGTTGACGGTGGCCAGCGCTCTGCTGGTCGACTACACGCTGACGGTCGCGGTGTCGATCTCCGCGGCGGCCGCGAACATCGGGGCGCTCGTGCCGTTCGTCGCCACGCACAAGGTGCTGTTCGCCGTCGGGGCGATCACCCTGCTCACGGCGGTGAACCTGCGGGGGATCCGCGAGTCCGGCGCCGCCTTCGCCGTCCCCGTCTACGCCTTCATGGTCGCGATCGGGACGATGGTGGTCTGGGGGCTCGTCCGGGTCCTGCTGCTGGGCGACGAGGTGCGCGCCGCCAGCGCGGACCTGCACCTGCTCGCCGAGGGCGACGCGTTCACCGGCATGGCGCTGGTGCTGCTGGTCCTGCGCTCGTTCACCCAGGGCGCGGCCGCGCTGACCGGCGTCGAGGCGATCAGCAACGGCGTGCCGGCCTTCCGCAAGCCGAAGTCGAAGAACGCGGCGACGACGCTGCTGCTGCTCGGCCTGCTGTCGGTGAGCATGTTCATGGGCCTGATCGCGCTGGCCCGCCTGACCGGGGTCAAGATCGCCGAGGACCCGGCGGTGCAGTTCCCCGACGCGCCGCCCGGCTACGTCCAGCAGACGATGGTCGCCCAGCTCGCCGACACCGTGTTCGCCGACTTCCGGCCCGGCTTCTTCTTCGTGATCATCATGACGGCCCTGATCCTGGTGCTGGCCGCGAACACCGCCTTCAACGGCTTCCCGGTGCTCGGCTCGATCCTCGCGCAGGACCGCTTCCTGCCCCGCCAGCTGCACACCCGCGGGGACCGGCTGGCCTTCTCCAACGGCATCGTCATCCTGGCGGCCTTCGCCGTCGTGCTGGTGGTGGGCTTCCAGGCGGAGGTCACCCGGCTGATCCCGCTCTACACCGTCGGGGTGTTCGTCTCGTTCACCCTGAGCCAGACGGGCATGGTGCGGCACTGGCGGCGCCACCTCGCCACCGAGCGGGACCGGGCGGCCCGCCGGCGCATGCGCCGCGCGCAGGCGATCAACGGCTTCGGCGCGGTGATGACCGGCGTCGTGCTGATCACCGTCCTGGTCACGAAGTTCCTGCTGGGGGCGTGGATCGCGATCGCCGCGATGGCCGGGTTCTTCGCGCTGATGATCGCGATCCAGCGGCACTACGACCACGTCGCCGCCGAGCTGGACGCCACGGACGTCGACACCGTGCTCCCGTCGCGCAACCACGCGATCGTGCTGGTCGCGAAGCTGCACCTGCCGACGCTGCGGGCGGTCGCCTACGCCCGGGCCACCCGGCCGGACGTGCTGGAGGCCGTCACGGTGAACGTCGACGACGCCGAGACCCGCCGGCTCGTCCGGGAGTGGGACAAGAAGGACATCCCCGTGCCGCTCAAGGTCGTCGAGTCGCCCTACCGGGAGATCACCAAGCCGGTGCTGGACTACGTCAAGCGGGTGCGCACGAAGAACCCCCGCGACATCGTGACGGTGTTCGTCCCCGAGTACGTCGTGGGCCACTGGTGGGAGCAGGTGCTGCACAACCAGAGCGCGCTGCGGCTCAAGGGCCGGCTGCTGTTCCAGCCCGGCGTCATGGTCGTGTCGGTCCCGTGGCAGCTCCAGTCGTCGGTGCGGATCGGCCAGCGCGCGGGCGAGCGGGTGGAGGTGACGCCCGGGGCGTACCGGCGCGGCTACCCCAGCGCGCCGCGCGACGACCGCGCCGCGGCCCCGTCCCCGGCCGCGCCCCGGTCGGCGTCCTCCGCCGCCCCGCCCCCCGCGCCGGCTCCGGCCTCCGCACCGGCGGACGGCGGCACCCCGGCGCAGGACCGGCCGGCCGGCGCCGGGCGGTCGCGGTCGTGAGCGCCCCCACCGGCGGCGCCGCCCCCGCCGCGCCCGCCACGCCGGACTGGACCGACCGCGTGCTCGACCTCGACGTCGGCGCCGTCGCGCACGGCGGCCACTGCGTCGCCCGGGTGCCCGGCGACGACGGCCGCGAGCGGGTCCTGTTCGTCCGGCACGCGCTGCCGGGGGAGCGGGTGCGGGCGGTCGTCACCGAGGACCGGGGCGGCTTCGGCCGGGCCGACGCCGTCGCCGTGCTCGCCGCGGCGCCCGGCCGCGTCGAGCCGCCGTGCCCGTGGGCGCGGGCGGGCGGGTGCGGTGGCTGCGACGCGCAGCACGCCGACGGGCCCACGCAGCGCGCGCTGAAGACGGCGGTGCTGCGCGAGCAGTTGACGCGCCTGGCCGGGCTGACCGACGCCGAGCTGGCCGCGCTGGGCCTCGCCGCCGGGACCACCGCCGTCGAGGAGCTGCCGGGCCGCGACGGCTCACCGGCGCTGCTGGGCTGGCGCAGCCGGGTGCGGCTGGCCGTCGACGCCGACGGCCGGCCCGGGCTGCGGGCCCACCGCAGCCACGACGTCCTCCCGGTCGCGGACTGCCCGATCGCGCCCGAGGGGCTGCTGCCGCCGGTGCTGGCGCAGGAGTTCCCGCCGGGCTCCGAGATCGAGGTCGTGCAGGACGCGGACGGGACGCGGCACGTGCACGCGGCCGACGCCACCGACCGGGTCGTGCAGCGCGCGGCCGGCCGGGAGTGGCACCTGTCCCCGGGCACCTTCTGGCAGGTGCACCCGGCGCTGGCCGACACCCTCGCCGCCGTGGTGGGGGAGTGGGCGCACGCCCCGGCCGGGGGCGTGGCCTGGGACCTCTACGGCGGCGTCGGCCTGTTCGCCGCGGTGCTGGCCGACCAGGTGGGCCCGGACGGCGCGGTGGCGGTCGTGGAGTCCTCCCCGCAGGCCGTCGCCGACGGCCGGGCCGCGCTCGCCGACCTGCCGCAGGTGCGGTTCCGGACCGGGCGGGTCGAGCGGGAGCTGCCGAACCTGCCGGGTCGCCCCGACGTCGTGGTCGCCGACCCGCCCCGCCGCGGCCTGGGCCGGGCGCTGGTCGCCGCGCTGTGCGCGCGCGAGCCGGGCCGGGTGGTGCACGTCGCCTGCGACCCCGCCGCCCTCGCCCGCGACGTCGCCCTGTTCGCCGGGCACGGCTACCGCCTCGCGGCGCTGCGCGCCTTCGACGCCTTCCCGATGACCCACCACCTGGAGGCCGTCGCCCTGTTCCTCCCCGGGTGAGGCGTGGCAGGGTGCGTGCCCGTGGCGGACCGACCGGCGCGTGTCGACGACGTGCACGAGCTCGCGCTCGGGATGCCGCACGTCAAGGAGGTCACCGGCCGCCCGGAGCACCCCGTGTACCAGGTCGGGGGCAAGTCGTTCGTCTTCTTCCGCACGCCGCGCCCGGACGCGGTCGACCCGGACACCGGCGAGCGCTACCGCGACGTCATCGTGTTCTGGGTGGCGTCCGAGGCCGACAAGGAGGCCCTGGTCCGGGACCCGACGACCCCGTTCTTCACCACCCCGCACTTCAACGGCCACCTGTCGGTGCTGCTGCGGGCCAGCCGGATCGGCGAGCTGACCCGCGACGAGCTGGCCGAGGTCGTGCAGGACGCCTGGCTGGCGCAGGCCTCGCCGCGGCGGGCCGCCGAGTGGCTGCGCACGCACCCGCCCGGCTGACAGCGCCCGGCTCAGCCCGCCACGACCGGCATCTGGATCTCGGTGACCCAGTCCTCCTGCGGCTCGGGGACCGACACGAGGTAGACCTCCCGAGCCGTGCCGTCGGTGCGGTAGCCGTTCTCCTCGAGCCACACCGCGAGGCGCTGGTAGCTGCCCCCGATGGTGGCCGGCGCCCCGCGGTGCACCAGGACCGCGGCCGCGTCGAGGGCGGGGAGGTCGACGAGGTCGACCCCGTCCGGCACCGCGCGGTCGGTCACGGTGATCCCGGCGCGGCAGCGCAACGCGCCGTCGCCGGCGGGGGAGTAGGCGGCGACGGCGGGTCCGGTGGGTCGGACGGCGCCCCGCTCGATCTGCCGGCCGAGCTCCGCGTAGAGCTCCCCGACCACGGGCCCGACGTCGCTGCTGTCCGTGCTCGGCGCGGTGCCGGTGACCGCGGCGATCCGGACGGGTGGAACCGGCCTGATGTCGACCTCGACCACGGTGTCCTCGCTCTCGATGATCCGGAGCCTCGCCTCGACCCGCGCCAGCCGGTCCCGGTCGGCGTCGATGCGCGCCGACAGCTCGGCCCGGCGCAACCGCAGCATGCCGCGCAGCTCGGCCTCCTCGACGTCCTCGGCGAGGAGGCGACCCACCTGGTCGAGGGTGAACCCCAGGTCTTTCAGGGCGAGCAGGCGGTTGAGCGGGCGGAGCTGGTCGGCGCCGTAGTACCGGTAGCCGGTGCGTCCGTCGACCCGTGCCGGGACGAGGAGGCCGATCGCGTCGTAGTGCCGCAGCATGCGGACCGACACGCGGCCGATCGTGGCGAACTCCCCGATGGTGAACATGACGCGGCCGAGTCTGGGGTCTCACACGGTGTCAGGGTCAAGGCGGCCACCCGCTCGTGATCGTCGCGCCTCCGCCCGCCACGATGGGGCGGTGACCGGCACGCAGTCCCCGCTCCCGCACGCCTCCGACACGACCGTCGAGAAGCGCATCGCCGACGAGCTCGGCGTCCGCCCGCACCAGGTCGTCGCCGCGGTCGACCTGCTCGACGGCGGCGCGACCGTCCCGTTCGTCGCCCGCTACCGCAAGGAGGCCACCGGCAGCCTCGACGACGCCCAGCTGCGCACGCT
>DASVUG010000138.1:0-14346 GCA_036387155.1 Pseudonocardia sp.
GCCGACGTGGTGCTGGTCGGCCCGGGCGGCGAACTCGCCGAGGCCGGGCAGGTCCACGATGCCCAGGCGGCGCACCGGCGCGTGCGGGAACGGGCAGTCGATGCGGACGTCGCGCACCGCGAGGTAGCGGCGGGGCACCGGGCCCCGTCCGATCCCCTGGGCCTGCTGCTCCTCGGCGTTGGTCGGGTACGCCACCCAGGGGCGCAGCTCCTCGAGCGCGACGACGCGCTCTCCGCCGGTGAGGTCCGCGGCGTAGGTGGGGAACGACGCCTGCATCGCCCGCAGCCGGTTCAGCATCGTCACCCAGCTCGGCGCGGCCGTCGGGCGGAGCCCCTCGGCGCGGCCGCCGCCGGGGTTCGGGGTCGGCGGGCCCGACGGCGGCGACAGGTCGTCCGGGCGCTGACCCTCGGGACCGCCCCCGTCGGGCGCCGGCGGGGACACGTCCCCGGGCTTCGGGTAGTCCCAGCCTTGGAACTCCTCCGGCGTCGCCGGCAGCCCCGCGATGTCCAGCTCCGCGTGGTAGGGCGCCACGACGTCGGTGACGAAGGTGTCGAAGGTGTGCAGGCGCAGCGTCGCCCGCCGCAGGTCGGGGGTGTGGAAGATGCGGCTGCGGACGGCGGTGACCGGCAGCGCCTGCCCGGTGGGGATCTGGTCGTCGCCCAGCCCGGACACCGACTGCAGCAGCGTCGACTTGCCCACGCGGGCCTGCCCGCTGACGCCGACGTTCACCGTGTCGCGGGCGAAGCGGGCCTCCAGCACCCGCAGCAGCGCCACGGCCTCCGCGGCCCCCTCGCGGGCCTCGGCGAACGGCAGCGCGAGCGCGTCGCGCAGGTCGGCGGGGGTGGTGGCGTGCGTGCGCAGCGCGTCGACGGCGGCGGCGAGCGCCGCGAGCTGCTCGTCCACGCCCCGCCAGCGGGCGATCTCGGCCCGGATCCCCGGCAGCAGCCGGCGGCGCTCGTCGAGGATCCGCGCGATGCGCACCGCCGGGTCCGACCCGGGGTCGGACGCCGGGGCGGACCCGGTGTCGGGGGCCGGGGCGCCCGGTGCCGGGACGGTGGTGCTCACGTCACCGATGGTAGGGGTGGTGACCTCCTCGTTACGCAGCTGCGGCCGTCGGAGCCCGCGCGCGCGTCCTCACCGCCTTCTCACCCGCACGGCACCGCGGAGTCGGTAACGTCGTTGCCATGGCGATTCCGGTCCGGTCGACCGCGCGCATCCTGCCCGCCCGGCCCCTGTCGGCGCTGGGCACGATGCTGTCGTTCACGGCGCTGCTGTGGGTGCTGGAGTTCTACGACCAGGCGACGGGCCAGCGGCTGGACGCCGACGGGATCGTGCCGCGCACCGAGTCCGGGCTGGAGGGCATCGTCTGGGCGCCGCTGCTGCACGGCGGCTGGGCGCACCTGATCGCCAACACGCTGCCGTTCCTGATCTTCGGGTTCCTCGTGCTGGCGAACGGCGTCGGCCGGTTCCTGCTGGTGACGGCCGTGGTGTGGCTGCTCGGCGGGCTCGGGGTGTGGCTGGTCGCGGAGCCCGGCACCGTCACGATCGGCATGTCCGGGGTGATCTTCGGCTGGCTGGCCTACCTGCTCGTCCGCGGCTTCTTCGCCCGCAGCGGCGCGCAGATCCTGCTGGCGCTGGTCCTGTTCTTCTTCTACGGCGGCATCCTGCTCGGCGTGCTGCCCGGCCAGCCCGGCGTGTCCTGGCAGGGCCACCTGTTCGGGGCGCTGGCCGGGGTGCTCGCGGCCTGGCTGGTGGCCCGGCGCCGGCGTCCGGAGCTCCGGCCCGCGACCTAGACTCGGCGGGGTGGGCTCCCCGGGGATCGACGCGCCGATCGGGATCTTCGACTCGGGGGTCGGGGGGCTGACGGTCGCGCGGTCGGTGATCGACCAGCTGCCCGCCGAGCAGGTCGTCTACGTCGGGGACACCGCGCACGGGCCCTACGGGCCGCAGCGCATCGCCGACGTCCGCCGGCACGCGCTCGCCATCGGCGACGCGCTGGTCGACCGCGGGGTGAAGCTGCTGGTCATCGCGTGCAACACGGCGTCGGCCGCGTGCCTGGCCGACGCGCGGGAGCGCTACGCGGTGCCGGTCGTCGAGGTGGTGCGCCCCGCGGTGCGCCGCGCGGTCGCGACCACCCGTCGCGGCCGGATCGGCGTCATCGGCACCCGCGCCACCGTCGCCTCCGGCGCGTACGACGACGCCTTCGCCGCCGCCCGCGACGTCACGGTCACCTCCGTGGCCTGCCCGCGCTTCGTCGACTTCGTCGAGCGCGGCCGGACCAGCGGCCGGCAGGTGCTCGGGCTCGCCCAGGGGTACCTCGAGCCGCTGCAGCGCGCCGAGGTCGACACGGTCGTGCTCGGCTGCACGCACTACCCGCTGCTCGCCGGCGTGCTGCAGATCGTGCTCGGCCCGGACGTGACCCTGGTGTCGAGCGCGGAGGAGACGGCGAAGGACGTCGTCCGCGTGCTGATGGACCGCGACCTGGCCCGCGACCCCGAGGACGGCCCTCCCGCGCCGCACGAGTTCCTGGCGACGGGCGACCCGGAGCCGTTCCGGCGGCTGGGCCGGCGGTTCCTCGGTCCCGAGATCGGCACCGTCGCCACTCTGGCCGGCGCGCCCGCCGTCGCCGGCCGCTGAGCACCGGGCGGCGCGCGGCCGGTCGCGGTATAGCGTCGGCACCGTGATCGAGACCCTGGCGCTCGCCACGCTCGTGGCCTGCGGGGTGCTGGCCGCGTTCGGCCTGGTCCTGGCGGCCCTGGGTCGCGTGCCCGGGCGGGAGCTGCGCGTGGCCACCATCGCGGTCGTCGCGTTGCTCGCCGTGCAGGCCGCGATCGCCGCCGTCCGCGCGCTCGGCGCCCCCGTGCCCGAGCAGAGCACCTTCCTCATCTACCTCGCGGTGTCGGTCTGCGTCCTGCCGGTCGCGCTGAACTTCGGCTACGCCGAGCCGACCCGCTGGACCGGCGCCGTCGTCGCCGCCGGGGCGGTCGCGACGCTGGTCGCGGTGCTGCGGCTGCAGGGGCTGTGGGCGGCCGGCGGTGGCTGACGGGGACCGACCGGTCGCGCGGCGGCGCGCGACGGCGACCGGGCCCGGGCGGGTGCTCGTCGCCGTCTACGGGGTCTTCGCGCTGTCCGCGACGGCCCGCGCCGGCGTCCAGATCGCGACGAAGTTCGGGCAGGCCCCGGTGGCCTACCTGCTGTCCGCCCTGGCCGGTGTCGTCTACGTCCTCGCGACGGTCGGGCTGGCGAGCACGCGGCCGTGGGCGCGCCCCCTGGCGTGGGCGGCGGTGGGGTTCGAGCTGGCCGGGGTGCTCGCCGTCGGCACCCTGACGGTGCTGGACACCGGCGACTTCCCCGACGACACCGTCTGGTCGGTCTACGGCCGCGGCTACGGCTTCGTCCCGCTCGTGCTGCCGCTCGTCGGGCTGTGGTGGCTGTACCGGACGGGCCACGACCGCACCGGGCGCGCCGGCCGTCCCTGATCCGGCGCGCGGGGCGGCGCGGCGGACCCGGCCCCGCTACCGTGCCGGCGTGCACCTGACCGTGCTGGGCTGCTCGGGCAGCGGGCCGGGCCCGACCTCGCCCGCGTCCGGCTACCTCGTCACCGCCGGCGACGTCGCGCTGGTGCTCGACCTGGGCAACGGCAGCTTCGGCGCGCTCCTGCGCCACCTCGACCCGTGGCGGCTGTCGGCCGTCGCGCTCTCGCACCTGCACGCCGACCACTGCGCGGACGTGGCGAACCTGGTGGTGCACCGCCGGTTCGACCCCGCGGCGCCGCCGGCCGCGCCGCCGCTGCCGGTGTTCGCCCCGTCGGAGGCGCCCGAGCGGCTCGCCGCCGCCTACGCCGCGTCGGCGGAGGAGCGGGCCACGACCGACCTGTCCGACGTGCTCGCCTTCCGGCCGGTCGCCGCCGGCGGCGCGGTCGGCGAGCTCACCCTCACCGCCGCGCCCGTCGCGCACCCCGTCGAGGCGTACGCCCTGCGCGTCGAGCACGCCGGCGCCGCCCTGGTCTACAGCGGCGACACCGGGCCGTGCCCGGCGCTGGTCGAGCTGGCCCGCGGCGCGGACGTGCTGCTCTGCGAGGCGTCCTGGCCGCACGCGGTCCCCGGGCGCTACACCGAGCCGCCGCCGGGCGTGCACCTGTCGGGACGCCAGGCGGGGGAGCACGCCGCGGCGGCCGGGGTCGGGCGGCTGCTGCTCACGCACCTGCCCGTCTGGTGCGACGCGGCCGCCGTGCTGGCCGAGGCGCGGGAGGCCTTCGCCGGCCCGGTCGAGCTGGTCGTGCCCGACGCCACCTACGAGGTGCGCGCGGCGGACCCGGCGCGCGGGTGAGCGAGCTGGCGAGCGAACAGGTGTCACAGCGCGTCCGCGAAGCGCCGACCGAGCGCAGCGAGGGAGTGCGGTGAGCCGACCGCGCCGCCGCCGTGCGCGCCCGGGCGGGACGGCTAGCCTGACCCCGTGACGGAGACGGCGGCGGGGAACCGGGGTGCACGGGCGGACGGACGGGCCGACGACGAGCTGCGCCCGGTGCGCCTGACCCGCGGGTTCCAGCGCCACCCCGCCGGGTCCGTGCTCGTCGAGTTCGGCGACACCAAGGTGCTGTGCGCGGCCAGCGTCACCGAGGGCGTGCCGCGCTGGCGCAAGGGCTCCGGGCTGGGCTGGGTGACCGCCGAGTACGCGATGCTGCCGTCGGCCACGCACACGCGCAGCGACCGGGAGTCGGTGAAGGGCCGGGTCGGCGGGCGCACGCACGAGATCAGCCGGCTGGTCGGCCGCTCGCTGCGCGCCTGCCTCGACCTCGCCGCGCTCGGCGAGAACACGATCGCGGTGGACTGCGACGTCCTGCAGGCCGACGGCGGCACCCGCACCGCCGCCATCACCGGGGCCTACGTCGCGCTGGCCGACGCCGTCGCCTGGCTCGGCGCCCGCAACCGGCTGACGGACCCGAAGCCGCTGTCGTGCCAGGTGGCGGCGGTCAGCGTGGGGGTCGTCGACGGGCGGGTGCGGCTGGACCTGCCCTACGAGGAGGACTCGCGCGCCGAGGTCGACGCGAACATCGTCGCCACCGACACCGGCACGCTCATCGAGGTGCAGAGCACGGGGGAGGGCGCGACCTACACCCGCCGCACCCTCGACGCCATGCTCGACGTCGCCCTGCGCGGCATCGGCGAGCTGGCCGCGGCCCAGTCGGCGGCCCTCGCGGCGCCGCACCCGGGCCTGTCGTGAACCGGGTGTCGGCCCCGGGCGCGGCGGCCGTCCGCCGGGGTGGCGCGTGACCGACCTGCTGGTGGCCACCCGCAACCCCGGCAAGCTCGTCGAGCTGCGCCGGCTGCTGGCCGCCGCCGACGTGGTCGGCGTCCGGGTGCTGGGCCTCGCCGACGTCCCGGAGTTCCCCGAGGAGCCGGAGACGGGCGCGACGTTCGCCGAGAACGCGCTGGCCAAGGCGCGCGACGCCGCGAAGGCCACGGGGCTGCCGGCGGTGGCCGACGACTCCGGGCTGGCCGTCGACGCGCTCAACGGCATGCCGGGCGTGCTGTCGGCGCGCTGGTCGGGCCGGCACGGCGACGACCGCGCGAACCTCGACCTGGTGCTCGGCCAGCTCGCCGACGTGCCCGACGAGCGCCGGGGAGCGGCGTTCGTCTGCGCCGCGGCGCTGGTGGTGCCGGGCGGGACGGAGGTCGTGGTGCACGGCGAGTGGGCCGGCCGGCTCGTGCGCGCCCCCCGCGGCGTCAACGGCTTCGGGTACGACCCGGTCTTCGTCGGCGACGGCGACGGGCGGACGTCGGCCGAGCTGGCGCCGGAGGAGAAGGACGCCCGGTCGCACCGGGGCCGCGCGATGCGGGCGCTGCTGCCGCACCTGCGGGAGCTCGCCCAGGCGTGATCGCCGTGCACCGGTGAGGGCGATCATCGCCGTGGCGCGCCGGTCGGTACCGTCGGGTTCGTGGGTGGGCGGCGCATCGCGGGGGCGGTGGCGCTCGGCGTCCTGGTGGTGGCCGCGGTGCTGGTGACCGCCCGGCTCGGCCCGGAGGGCCTCAGCCCGCGCGCGGTGCAGGACACCGTTCGCGCGGCGGGCGCGTGGGCGCCGGCGCTGTTCGTCGCCCTGCAGGTGGTGGTCACCCTCGGCCCCGTGCCCCGCACGCTCTTCACCGTGGCCGCCGGCCTGCTGTTCGGCGCCGTCACCGGCGTGGTCCTGGCGGTGGCGGCGACGGCGCTGGCGGCCGCCGCGGCCTTCTGGCTCGTCCGCCTGACCGGCGGCCGGGTCGTCGAGCGCTACGCCGACCGCGGGCCCGTGGCGTGGACGCGGGCGCGCCTGGACCGCAGCGGCCTGCTCGCCGTGACGTCCCTGCGGCTGATCCCCGCGATCCCGTTCTCGGTGCTCAACTACGCCGCGGGCCTGTCCGGCGTCCGCTTCGCGCCCTACCTGCTGGGCAGCGTCCTGGGCACCGCGCCGGGCACGATCGCGCTGGTCGTGCTGGGCGACGCCGTGACCGGCGACGTCCCGCCCGCCCTGCTCGCGGTGTCCGTGACGGGCGGGCTGCTGGGGACGGTCGGGGCGCTGGTCGCCGCCCGTCGGCCCGCCGAGGACCGGGCGGTCACGCCCCGTCCGTGAGTGCCGGCGACGGGACTCGAACCCGCACTGTCGGCCACCTAAAGACCGCGCCTCTGCCAACTGGGCTACGCCGGCTGCTCCCGGTACCGCACCCCGCGGCCGGTCCAGCCCGCCCAGCTTAGGGGGCCCGCCGACGTCGCAGACTCCGCGTCCACCTCGCAGGGGCCCCGGCCTCTGCGAGGTGACCACCGGCTCTGCGAGGTGACGGCCGACCCGGCGACGGCGCGCGTCAGACCTTCAGGTCCTTGCGCAGCTTGGCGACGTGGCCCGTGGCCCGGACGTTGTAGAGCGCCTGCTCGATGCGCCCCTCGGCGTCGACCAGGAACGTCGAGCGGATCACGCCCTGCACGGTCTTGCCGTACATCTGCTTCTCGCCGTAGGCGCCCCAGGCCGTCAGGACCTGCTTGTCGGGGTCGGAGAGCAGCGGGAAGGTCAGGCCCTCGGCGTCGCGGAACTTCGCGAGCTTCGCCGGGGCGTCGGGGGAGATCCCGAGGACGTCGACACCCGCGTCGTTCAGCTCGCCGAGGTTGTCGCGGAAGTCGCAGGCCTCCGTGGTGCAGCCCGGGGTGCTGGCCGCCGGGTAGAAGTAGACGATGACGCGCCGGCCGCGGAGGTCGGCCAGCGAGACGGGCTTGCCGTCGGCGTCGGGGAGGGTGAAGCCGGGAGCGGGGTCTCCGGGCTGCAAGCGTGTCGTCACGGCCCCATCCTGGCAGCCCGGCCCCGGCGCGGCGCCCGGGCCGCCACCCGTCCGGCGGGCCGGGCCCGGGGCGCCGGGGGGTGTGATCTACGGTGGGCCGGTCCTGCAAGGAGCCCTGAGGAGGCGTCGTGGCGCGCGACCCGGACACGATCCAGCGCGAGATCGAGCGGAGCAGGGACGCCCTGGCCGCCAACCTCGACGTGCTCTCGGCGCGGGTCAACCCGAAGAAGCTGGCCGACGACGGGCGCCAGGCGGTCGCGGCCCGGCTGGCCGACCCGAAGATCAAGTACGCGCTGATCGGCGTCGGGGTGCTGGTGGTCGCCGCGCTGGTGCGCAGCATCTTCCGCTGAGCCGCGGCTGACGGCGCAGCCGGGCTCGCCGACTCGCGAGGAACGTTGCGGTCCTGCGCGAGGGCCTCGCCTGCCTGTGCCGTCAGCCGACGCGGGTCTCGGGGTCCATCCGGCTGCGGAGGCGGTCCAGCGTCTGGGTGAGCAGCCGGGAGACGTGCATCTGCGAGATGCCCACCTCCTGGGCGATCTGCGTCTGCGTCATGTTGCCGAAGAACCGCAGCAGCAGGATGGTGCGCTCGCGCGGGGCCAGCTCGGCCAGCACGGGGCGCAGGGCCTGGCGGAAGTCGACGCGGTTCAGCTCCGCGTCGGCCTCGCCGACCAGCTCGCCCACCGTCGCGCTGCCCTGCTCGCTCGACAGCATCTCGTCCAGCGACGAGCTGCGGTAGGCCTCGGACGCCTCCAGACCCTCCAGCACCTCCGCGACCGGAACGCCCAGCCGCTCGGCGATCTCGGTGGGCTTGGGGGCGCGGCCGAGGCTCTGCGACAGCTCGGACACCACGCCGTTGATCGAGACGTGCATGTCCTTGAGGCGCCGCGGCACGCGCATCGACCAGCCGAGGTCCCGGAAGTGCCGGCGGACCTCGCCGCTGATGGTGGGCACGGCGAAGGAGAAGAAGTCGCTGCCGCGCTCGGGGGAGAACCGGTCCACCGCGTTGATCAGGCCGACCGTGGCCACCTGGACGAGGTCGTCCAGCGGCTCGCCGCGGTTGGAGAAGCGGCGCGCGATGTGCTGGGCGACCGGCAGGAAGCCGGTGACGAGCTGGGCGCGCAGGGCGTGGCGGCGCGGGTCGTCGGAGTCGGTGGCGGCGTACTCCTCCAGCAGCGGGATGAGGTGGCCGTACTCCGGGTCCGCCCTCGTCACCGGGGCACGTCGCCCGCGGTCTTGTCCAGCCGGATGCCGACCGTGGCCGGCCGGCCGTCCGCGGCGGGGGTGTGCAGCACCTCGACCTCGTCCGCGAGGGTCTGCAGCACGCGCCAGCCGAACGTGTCCGTGGAGAGCACGGTGTCCGGCTTGGCCGCCCGGACCTCGACGTGCACCCGGATGCGCTCGGGCTGCACGAGGAACCGGCACTGCAGCTGCGACGTCGGCTCGGCGGCGTCGACCAGCGTCGCGCACGCCTCGTCCACCGCCATGCGCAGGTCGGAGATCGCGTCGAGGTCGAAGTCGGCGCGGGCGGCGAGGTCGGAGGCGACGGCCCGGATGGTCGGGATCAGCGCGGCGGTCGCCGACGTCCGGACCTCCACGGTGGACATCCCGTCGAGCGATTCGGCGTCGGACACGCTGGGTGCTCTCCTTCCGGCCGGACCGGGCCCGGTGCTGGTCATCTTCCTACTCCCCGGGGTGCCGGGGCAACGCCCCCCGGCGGCGCGCCCGCCAGCGTACCGGCGCCGCGGCCCCGTCCCTCGCCGGGGCGCGGGGCTGCGCGGGCACCCCCTACGCTGTCCCGGTGGTGGCAACCGAGCCGGCTGCGGCACCCCCGGGCGACGCCCCGGGCGGTGCCGCCGACCCGACGGCGGCCACCGCCGGGCTGCCGTCGGTGCTGCACGCCGCCCCGGCGGCCGTGCTGGTCGTCGACCTCGACCGCCGGCAGGTCGTGTCGGCGAACTCGGCCGCGGACGAGCTGACGGGCGGGCGGGTCCGGCTGCCGGTCGACGTCGACGCCTGGAGCTCCGCCGCCGGCCTGCGCGACCCGGGCGGCCGGTCGCCGCTGGCGCTGATCGCCGACGGGGTCGCCGTGGCCGGTGAGCCGGTCCTCGTCCGGGGCCCGGACCCGGCGGCCGACGAGCTGCGCTGGGTGACCGGGTTCCCCCTGGCCGCCGAGCGGTCCGGCGACGCCGCGGCGCTGGACGACGCGGCGCGCGACGACCCGGTGCTGCAGGACGCCGTCCGGGGCGACCCGGCCCGCGACGGTTCCGGGCAGGTCGACCCCGCCCTGCGCCGGGTGGCCCCGGGGGAGCAGCCGCGGGTCCCCCCGACGCCCGACTCCGCGTCGGCGGGGCCGCGGGCGCTCGTGGTGTTCCTCCAGCTCGCGGGCACCGAGGAGGGCGACCGCCGGCGCCTGGCCCTGCTGCGGGACCGGGCGGTCATCGCCACGGAGATGTCGTTCACCATCACCGACCCGCGCCTGCCCGACCACCCGCTCGTCTGGGTGAACCCGTCGTTCGTCCGCCTGACCGGCTACCGGTTCGACGAGGTCGTCGGCCGCAACTGCCGGTTCCTGCAGGGCCCGAACACCGACCGCGCCGCCGTCGAGCGGATCGCCGCGGCGCTGCGGGAGAACCGGCCGGTCACCGAGGTGCTGCTGAACCACCGGCGCGACGGCACCGCCTTCTGGAACCAGCTGTCGATCTCGCCCGTCACCGACGCGGCGGGCGAGGTGGTCAACTTCGTCGGCGTCCAGAACGACGTCACCGAGCGGATCCTGGTCGAGCAGGACCGCCGGTCGGCGCTGGTCGACGCGGAGGAGGCGCGGGCCCGGCTGCAGCTGCTCGCGGAGGCCACCACCGAGATGACCGAGGCGCTCGACGTCGCCGACGCCTGCGCCCGGCTGGCCCGCATCGCGGTGCCGCGGCTGGCCGACCTGTGCGCGGTGGACCTGCCCGACCACCCCGGACCGCCGGCCCACCGCGGCCCGGTCCGGCGGGTCGCGGTCGCGGCGCGGGACGCCGCGGACGAGGCGCGGATGCGCGAGTTCGGGGGGCGCCGCGCGGCCCGGCCCGGCTCGGACACCGCGCGCGGGGTGCTGGACGGCGGGCCGCCGGTCCTGGTCCCGGAGCTGCCCGAGACCGGCGTGGAGCGCTACCCGGGCGACCCGATCGGCGCGAAGCTGTTCGAGGCCCTGCGACCGCGGTCGACGATGGTCGTGCCGCTGCGGGCGCGGGGCCGGGTGCTCGGGACGCTGACGCTGGTCACCCAGCACCCCTACGGACGCCGCTACGGCCAGCACGACCTCCACCTGGCCGCCGACCTCGCGGGGCGCGCCGGGCTCGCCGTCGACAACGCCCGCCTCTACGAGCTCGACCACGCCGCGGCGGAGACGCTGCAGCGCAGCCTGCTGCCGGTCGTCCCGGACGTGCCGGGCCTGCAGCTGGCGGCCCGCTACGTGGTCGGCCTGGACGGCAACCGGGTGGGCGGGGACTGGTACGACGTACTGCCGCTGCCCGACGGCGCGGTCGGCATCGCGGTCGGCGACGTCGTGGGCCACGACCTGCGCGCGGCCGCCGCGATGGGCCAGCTGCGCGGCGTGCTCCGCTCGTACTCCTTCGGCGGCGACGACCCGGGCACGGTGCTCGACTCCTGCGACCAGCTCGTCCAGGGCCTGCGGATGGGGGTGCTGGCGTCGGTGGTCTACGCCCGGCTGGACCCGCCGGACGGCGACGGCGTCCGGCTGCTGCACTACGCCAACGCCGGGCACCCGACGCCCCTGCTGCGCACCCCCGGCGGCGAGCTCGTGCGGCTCGACGGCCACCACTCCCCGATGGTCGGGGTCGTGCCGCCGACGGGCCGGGGTGCGGCCCGGGTCCGCTGCGCGCCGGGCTCGGTGCTGCTGCTCTACACCGACGGGCTGACCGACCTGCCGGGCGTCGACGCGGACGAGCGCACGGCGCTGATCGAGCGCACGCTCACCGACCTGCCGACCGGCTCGTCGGCCGAGGACCTGGCGGAGAGGGTGATCGCGGGCATGCCGGGGGAGCCGAGCGACGACGTCGCCCTCCTCGCCGTCCGGCTGGACTGACCTACCGGTCGACCGCTCACGGACGCGATCCGGCCGTTCGGCGGTCCGGGGACGTAGTCGGGAATGTCCGTTCCGCGGGCGCGGTTGACCGGGCACCAGAGGTGGTGCGTCGAGGGGACGAGAGATGGTCGCGGCCGCCGGGCTCTGCCCCGCTCCACCGGAGGACGTGCCCCCGGGCGATCCGACCCCGGTGCTGCTGCGCCGGGTCATCGCCGTCGCCGTCACCCCGCACGACCTGCTGCGCCCCGGCTCCGACCTGGCCCGCGCGGCGGGCCGGGCCTTCCCGGTCGACCTCCTGGCCTGCGCGGACGGCCCCGGCGCCGCGCCGCCCGACGGCGGCCCGGGCGACCGGGCCGACGACCCCGACGACGCGGCGGACGACGGGGTCGGGGACGCCGTCCGCGCCGCCGTCCGCCGGCTCGACCTGCCGGGGCTCGCGCAGCACCGGCTGGCGCTGCCGACCCCGCTGACCGGAGCCGCGGAGGAGGACCTGGTCGCCGCGCTCAGCGAGCTCGTCGGCTTCGACCCCGAGTCGGGGGTGCAGCTGCTCGCCCCGGTGCCGCTGCCGGGCGACGCCGAGCGCGCGGTCGTCGACCGGGCCACCCGCCGCGTCGCCGCGATCTACCGCCTGCCGCTGCACCACTACCGCTGACACCGCCGCGACCGGGCATGGCCCACCTCACGCGTCGCCGGCTCCTACCCCGGGTACCTGGGTGGCGTCAAGAGGTGTCACCGCAGCAGAAAGGTGTCGTTTCTCCATGGCCCGCCCGATCCCCAGCACGCTCGACGACGAGGCGCGCGACGTCACCGGCGCCGCCCTGCAGGCCACCCTGGTCGACCTGGTCGACCTGTCGCTCGTGGGCAAGCAGGCCCACTGGAACCTCGTCGGCCGCCAGTTCCACGACGTCCACCTGCACCTGGACGAGCTCGTCGCGAAGGCCCGCGAGTACGCCGACCGGGTCGCCGAGCGCGGCGTGGCGATCGGCGTGCCCGTCGACGGGCGCGCGGCCACCGTCGCCGCCGACTCCCGCGTGCCGGACTTCCGGGCCGGGTGGGTGCGCGACCGCGACGTGATCCGGCAGGTGTTCGAGTCCGTCGACGCCACCGTGCGCGGCGTCCGCCCGCGGATCGACGAGCTGGAGAAGCCCGACCCCGTCTCCCAGGACCTGCTGATCGAGGTCGTCGCCGTGCTCGAGGAGCAGCGGTGGATGTGGCAGGCGCAGAACGTGGGCTACGAATCGGAGGCGTGAGGTGAAGGCCCTCGACGTGACGTGCGCCCGCTTGCCGGAGTCGCCGAGCCTCAAGTCTCCGATCACGGAGGACCCGGCGGCCGGCTGACCCGCGGCGAGGAGGCCGCCTGCGGCCCCCTCGGCACCGGCCGGCGGGGCTAGCTGGCGGCGGACAGGCCGCGGCGCTCGAGGATGATCCGGCGCTCGGCCTCCGCCAGCCCGCCCCAGACGCCGAACGGCTCGCGGGTCTCCAACGCGAACTCCCGGCACATGTCCATCACCGGGCAGCGGTGGCAGACCTCCTTGGCCTTCGCCGTGCGCCGCGCCCGCGACGGGTTCCGCTCGCCGTCCGGGTGGAAGAACATCGCGCTGTCCATCCCGCGACAGGCGCCGAGCCGCTGCCACTGCCAGGCGTGGTCCATCGGTCCGGGGAGGCGGGAGACGTCGCTCATGTCGCGATCCTTTTCGTCCGTGGGCCCGAACGGTCCGGGCGATCGCGGCACGACTTCCCTCGCCCCGAACACAGCAAACTCGCCGTTCCACCTCCCGGACGGTGGGCCGGGTCGTATGTGACCCGGATCACACCGCGCTCGGGGTGCGCGCCATCGCCGCTCCGGGCGGCGGTCACCGGGCGGAGCGGCGCTCCCGGCGCTCAGGTGGCGGCGAGGGCCTCGTCGAGCGTGGGGTGGATGTCGAACAGGGGGATCAGCCCCGCGATCGTCAGCGGGCGCAGCACGCGGCGCGCCGTGCAGGCCAGCCGCAGCTCGACGCCGGCCGCGTGCGCGGCCTCCCGCACCTCGATCAGCACGGCCAGGCCGCTGGTGCCGAGGAACGTCACGTCGTCCATGCCGAGCACCACCAGCTCGATGCCGGCGGACGGCTCGAACTGCTCGAGCACGACGGCCCGCAGCTGCGGCGAGGTCAGCATGTCCACCTCGCCGCCGACCTCGATGACGACCTGCGTCGGGACGGGCCGTCGGGTCGACAGCAGGATCTGGTCGTCGGTGTCGCCGCCACGGCGCACGGCCGGCGATCCGGTGGGTGGGGTGGGTCGCGTGTCGGGCATCACGCGACACGGTAGAGCTACGGCTGCGGCGGTGCCACCGGGGGGCGGGGGCGCGTGCCCGACACCACCCCGGGCCCGGCCAGGCGGTGGTGGCCCTCGGGGGTGCGCACCGTGCGGCCGGTGCGGGCCAGCAGCTCCAGCAGCGGCACCGCCACCCGGCGCGTGGTGTCCAGGGCCTGGCGGGCCGCGCTCAGGGTGAACTCCGGCCCCAACCCGGCGAGCACCTCGACCGCGCGGTCGTCCGCGCCCGGCAGCAGCACGACCCCGTCGGCCACCCGCAGCAGCTCACCCGCCCTGACCAGCGACGCGAGCTGGCGCGGGCCCAGGCCCAGCTCGTCCAGCCGGGCGGCCTCCGGGGCCTGGAACGGGTGGCGCCCCAGGTCCGCGCGCAGCGCGTCGAGCGCCCGCGCCACGGCGGGCGGCGGCCCGGCCCGCCCGGCGTCGACGACGCGGCCGTCGGCGAGGGCGAGCGCGGCGGTCGGCCCGGCGGGCCCGCGACCCCCGTTGGGGTCCCCCGCGCCGCCGCGCCGCCCGGCCGCGCCGCCGCCGTGGCGCAGCACGACCTCGACCAGCCGCGCGTCCGGCAGCTCGAGCGCGCGCCGTGCGGCCTCCAGGGGCAGCCCGGGGTCGACGGGGTCGGCGGCGTCGTGCGCGGCGACG
>DASVUG010000139.1:0-13290 GCA_036387155.1 Pseudonocardia sp.
CGAGGAGGAGGCCCCGCTCGGGGACTTCATCGAGGACGGCGAGGCCGCCGACGCCGAGACCACCGTGATCAGCCACCTGCTGCACGACGACCTGCGCCGGGTGCTGGGCACGCTGGAGGAGCGCGAGCAGCACGTCATCCGCATGCGCTACGGCCTGGACGACGGCCAGCCGCGCACGCTGGACCAGATCGGACGCCGCTTCGGGCTCTCGCGCGAGCGGGTGCGCCAGATCGAGCGCGAGACGATGGCGAAGCTGCGGATCGGCGAGCGGGCCGACCGGCTGCGTGCCTACGCCAGCTAGGGTCGGGGGCGTGAGCGGCCCCGCCAGCGCCCCCGCCGTCAGCCCCGCCGTGATGCGCGACGTGCTGGGTAACTTCGCCACCGGCGTCGTCGTCGTGACGGCGCTGGCCGCCGACGACACCCCGCTGGGCTTCACCTGCCAGTCGTTCGTGTCGCTGTCGCTGGACCCGCCGCTGGTGAGCTTCGCGCCGGCGCGCACGTCGACGACGTGGCCGCGGATCCGCGAGGCCGGGGCGTTCTGCGTGAACGTGCTGGCGGCGCACCACACCGCGGTCAGCGACGGGTTCGCGCGGTCGGGCAGCGGCGTCGACAAGTTCGCCGGCGTGGACTGGTGCCCGGCACCGTCGGGCGCGCCGGTGCTGGAGGGCGTCATCGCCTGGGTGGACTGCACGCTGTGGGCCGAGCACGACGGCGGCGACCACACGATCGCCGTCGGCCGCGTGCACGACCTGGGCGCCGACGCGGCCCGCCTGCCGCTGCTGTTCTACCGCGGCTCGTACGTGGTCCCGCCGGAGTCGGCCGTCCGCTGACGCCCGGCCACGCCGACGGGCGGGCCGCTACCCGTCCCAGGACTGGCCGAGGTGGGTCCGCTTCGGGCCCAGCGCCGCCGCGGCGTCCGCGCTGACCTGGTGGCGGTCCGCGCCCGTCGACGCCGTCGCCGCGGCGATGACGAGGCCCTCGACCAGCGGCCCGGGGCACAGCAGCGTGCGCTCCCGGGTCGCGGGGTCGGCGCCCACCTCGTCGAGCAGCTCCAGGGCCGTCTCCGCCGACAGCACGGCGCTGCCGAGGTCCATGAGCACGACGACACCGGCGCCGCGGTCCGTGGTGGCGATGGCCGCGGCGATGGCGGTGGCGTCCGTGCCCGTCGTGGTGTCGTCGATGCCCGCCGCCACCGCGATCGGCACCTCCGGGCCCACCACCTCGCGGGCCAGGTCCGCCGCCGCCAGGCCCAGCGCCCGGCTGTGCGAGACGACCACGATGCCGACGGCGGGGCCGTCCTCCGGGTCCGTCATCGCCCTCCCCCGCTCCGCCGGGCCGGCGACTCCCGCGGGTGCGGCGCCCCGCGGCGCCACCCGCTCACGCGAGCACCCGCGCGGCGGTGTCGAGCAGGATCGCCGTGGACGCGGCGCCCGGGTCCCGGTGGCCCGCGCTGCGCTCGCCCAGGTAGCTGGCGCGCCCCTTGCGGGCGACCAGCGGGACCGTGGCGTCGCTGCCCGCGGCCGCGGCGGCCGCCGCCGCGGACAGCGCGTCGCCCAGGCCCTTCCCGTCGGCCAGCGCGGCGTCGAGGGCGTCCACGGCCGGGACGAGCGCGTCGAGCATCGTCTTGTCCCCCGGCGCGGCCTTGCCCCGGGCGACCACGCCGTCCAGACCGGCCCGCAGCGCGGTGGCGAACTCGGTGGGGCCGAGCTCCGTGGCGTCGCCCGCCGCCGAGCCCATGCGCAGGAAGAAGGTGCCGTACAGCGGCCCGCTCGCCCCGCCGACCGTGCTGACCAGCGTCATCCCCGCGGTCTTGAGCAGCGCGCCCGGCGCGGTGTCCGACGTGCCGGCGGCGTCGAGCTTGCCGACCACGGCCTTGAGGCCGCGCCGCATGTTGGCGCCGTGGTCCGCGTCGCCGATGGCCGAGTCGAGCGCGGTGAGCTCGTCCGCGTGCTCGGTCACGGCGTCGGAGAACGCCCGCAGCCAGCGGTCGAGCCCGGCCGAGTCGACCCCTGTCGCTCCGGCACCGTCGGCCACGCCTAGACCCCCCGCCGCAGGCCCGGGGTGTTCACCGGCGCGTCCCACAGCTGCAGCAGCTCGTCGTCGAGCTTGAGCAGCGTCACCGAGGCGCCCGCCATGTCCAGGCTGGTGATGTAGGGCCCGACCAGCGAGCGCACGACCGTGACGCCGGCCTTCTCCAGCAGGGCCGACACCTCGGCGAAGACGATGTACAGCTCGATCAGCGGGCTCGCGCCCATGCCGTTGACGAAGGCGAGGACGCCGTCGCCACCGGTGAAGTCCAGGTCCTTCAGGATCGGTTCGACCAGAAGCCCGGCGATGTCGCGCGCCGGCGCGATCGGGACGCGGCGCCGCCCCGGCTCGCCGTGGATCCCGATCCCGACCTCGATCTCGTCGTCGGGCAGGTCGAAGGTCGGCTTGCCCGCGGCGGGAACCGTGCAGGAGGTGAGCGCGATGCCCATGCTGCGCCCGTTCGCGTTGACCCGGCGGGCCACCTCCGCGACGGCCTTGAGGTCGCGGCCCCCGTCCGCGGCCGCCCCGGCGATCTTCTCCAGCAGGACGGTGACGCCGACCCCGCGCCGCCCGGCGGTGTAGAGGCTGTCCTGCACGGCGACGTCGTCGTCGGTGACGACCGCCTCGACCGGGATGCCGTCCTCCGCGGCGAGCTCGGCGGCCATCTCGAAGTTCATGACGTCGCCGGTGTAGTTCTTGACCACGTGCAGGACGCCCGCGCCGCCGTTCACCCCGCGGGTGGCCTCCAGCATCTGCTCGGGGACCGGCGAGGTGAACACCTCGCCCGCGCACGCGGCGTCGAGCATGCCGGGGCCGACGAAGCCGCCGTGGAGCGGCTCGTGCCCCGACCCGCCGCCGGAGATCAGCCCGACCTTGCCCTGCACCGGCGCGTCGCCCCGGAACACGATGCGGTTCTCGAGGTCCACCCGCAGCTCCGGGTGCGCCAACGCCATCCCGCGCAGCGCGTCGGGGACGACGTCGGCCGGGTCGTTGATCAGCTTCTTCATCGAAGTCTCCCGGAGGGGCTCGGGGCGGGCTCGTCGGCGGTGATCGGCCGTAACCTACGCCGCCGCGACCACCCCGCGGAACCTCTCCGGGTGATCTTTCCTCTCCGACCGGCGAGAGTTATTCAGCAACCGTTGATTTACGAGTGCCTCGGCGTTACCGTCGGCCATGGCCACCACCGAGCGCCGCGAACCCCCGTCCTCCGCCGCGACGATCCCGCCCGCGTCGCCGGTGGTCGACCTCGCCGCGCTGCGGGCCGGAGACCTGCCGCGGGTCGGCGGGAAGGCGGCGAACCTCGGCGAGCTGATCGCGGCCGGGCTGCCCGTGCCCGGGGGGTTCTGCGTCACGACCGACGCCTACGCGCGGGTGGCGCGCACCGGCGTGCCGGCCGGACCGGTCGACCCGGCGCGGGCCCGGGAGGCACTGCTCGCGGCGCCCGTGCCCGACGACGTCGTGGCGGCGGTCCGCCGGGCCTACCGCGCCCTGGGGGACGGGGACGGCGCCGGGGTGCCGGTGGCCGTGCGGTCGTCGGCCACGGCCGAGGACCTGCCGACCGCCAGCTTCGCCGGCCAGCAGGACACCGTCCTCAACGTCGTCGGCGCCGACGCCGTCCTCGACGCCGTGCGCCGCTGCTGGGCGTCGCTGTGGACCGACCGGGCCGTGGCCTACCGGGCCGAGCTGGAGCTCCCCGACGGCGACGTGCGGCTGGCCGTGGTCGTGCAGCGGATGGTCGACGCGCGGGTCGCGGGCGTGCTGTTCACCGCGGACCCGGTGAGCGGGCGGCGCCGGCGGGCGGTGCTCGAGGCGAGCCCCGGCCTCGGCGAGGCCGTCGTCTCCGGGCTGGTCGACCCCGACCACCTCGCGGTCGAACCCGGAGCCGACGGACGGGACGCCGTGATCGAGCGCCGGCTCGGTCGCGCGGGCGTCGCGGTCCGCGCGCTGCCGGGCGGCGGGACCGAGCGGGTCGACCTCCCCGCCCGCGGCGCCGCCTGCCTGACCGACGCCCAGGCCCTCGCGCTCGTCGCGCTGGGCCGGCGCGTCGCGGAGCACTTCGGGACGCCGCAGGACGTCGAGTGGGCGCTCGACGCGGCGGGCCGGCCCTGGCTCACCCAGGCGCGGCCGATCACGAGCCTGTACCCGGTGCCGCCGTCGCGGGACGGCGCGCTGCGGGCGTTCGTCTGCGCGAGCCTCGCCCAGGGCCTGACCCGGCCCGTGACACCGATGGGGCTCGCGGCGTTCGGGGTCGTCGGCGGAGCGGCCGCGCGGGTCCTCGACCTGCCCGGGCCGTCCCCGGACGACCCGACCGCGGGGCCGCCGGCGTACGCCGTGGCGGGCGGGCGGGCGTTCGTCGACGTCACAGCGGTGCTGCGCAACACCGTCGGCCGCGCCGTCGCGGCCCGCGTCCTCGGGATCATGGAGGCGCGCACGGCCGTCGTCCTCCAGGAGCTGGCCCGCGACCCGGCCTTCGCGACGCTCCCGCGGTCGCGGTGGCGGAGCGTGCGGCGCGTCGCCCCCGTGCTCGTGCGCTTCCGGGTGCCCCTGGTGCTGCTGCAGGCCGTGGCGTCCCCGGCCGCCGCGCGCCGGCGCGTAGGCCGGCTCGGCGCCCGCGCCGCGGCGTTCCCCGCGTCGCCACCCGGCGCGTCGCCCGTCCAGCGCCTCGACCGCGCGACGGCGGCCCTGCGCACGGCGCCGGAGATCCTCCCGCGCAGCGCCCCGGCGTTCGCCGCGGGCTTCCTGATGCGGGCGGTCGCCCGTCGGCTCGCCGGGCCCGACCTGGACGACGTCACCATGGACGCGGTGCTGCGCTCCCTGCCGCACAACGTCACCACGGAGATGGACCTGCAGCTGTGGGCGCTCGCGGAGCGGGTCCGGTCCGACCCGGACGCGGCGGCGGCCCTCGCCGACGCGGGCCCCGCCGCCGCCCGGTACCGGGCCGGCACCCTGCCCCCCACCCTCCAGGACGGGCTGGCCGCGTTCCTGCGCCGCTACGGGCACCGCGCCGTTGCCGAGATCGACGTCGGGATGCCCCGGTGGTCCGAGCAACCCGAGCACGTGCTGGGCGCACTGGGCAACTACCTGCGTCTCGACGACCCGGCGCTGGCGCCGGACGTCCGGTTCGCGGCCGGGGCGCGCACCGCCGAACGGGCCGTGGCCGACGTCGTCGCGCGGGTGCGGCGGCGCTCGCCGTGGCGGGCGCGGGTCGTGGGCTTCGCGCTCGGCCGGGTCCGGCGGCTGCTCGGGCTGCGGGAGGCGCCGAAGGACCAGCTCGTGCGGCTGGTCGCGGTGGCCCGCTCCGAGCTGGCCGCGGTCGGCGCGGAGCTGGCCGGCCGCGGCCTGCTCGACGCCGCGGACGACGTGTTCTTCCTCGACCTGCGCGAGGTGCGCGCCGCGCTCGCCGGCGCGGACCACCGCGCCCGCGTCGCCGGCCGCCGGGAGGAGTACGCGCGGGAGCTGCGCCGCCGGCACGTCCCGCGGGTCCTGCTCTCCGACGGCACCGAGCCCGAGGCCCTCGCCGCGCCCGGGCCGGCGCCGGACGGCGCGCTGGTCGGCACGCCCGCGTCGGCGGGCACGGCGACGGCGCCCGCGCGGGTCGTCCTCGACCCGGTGGGGGCGCACCTGGAACCCGGCGAGGTCCTCGTGGCGCCGTCCACCGACCCCGGCTGGACGCCGCTGTTCCTCACGGCGGGAGCGTTGGTGATGGAGATGGGCGGGGCGAACTCGCACGGCGCGGTGGTCGCGCGCGAGTACGGCATCCCGGCCGTGGTCGGGGTGCCGGGGGCGACGGCGCGGATCGCGACGGGGACGGTCGTGACGGTGGACGGGGCCGCGGGCCTGGTCCGGGAGGGCCGGTAGCGGCACGCCGGCCACTTCCTCCCGTTGCTCTACCCGGCCGGGCCGCCGGTCAGGCGACCGCGACCCCGCCGCCGCGGCGCGGGTCGGCCCCGCCGCTCAGGGCCCCCGTGAGCGGGTCGCGGGCGACGGCCTGGCAGCCGCCGAAGTAGAGGTTGCGCTCCCGGAACGGGCGCACGGGCAGGCCCGCCGCCGCGGCGGCGGCCCGCACGCCCGCCGCCGGCAGCCCGGGCTCGGTGTAGAGGCCCTCGGGCGCGTAGTGCAGCCGGGGGGCGTCGACGGCCTCCTGCGCGGTCATGCCCCGGTCGACGACGTTCACGATCGCCTGCAGCAGCGTGCTGCGGATCCGGTTCGAGCCGGCCGAGCCCACGACGAGCCGGGGCCGGCCGGACCGGGCGTCCGCCACCACCGTCGGGGCCATCATCGACGGCATCCGCGTGCCCGGCGGCTGGGTGTGGAAGCCCAGCGGCGAGAGGTCCTCCTCGCCGAGCACGTTGTTGAGGTGCACCCCCGTGCCCGGCACGACGACGCCCGAGCCCTCGCCGTTCGAGCTGGTCACCGCGCAGGCCCAGCCGTCGGCGTCCAGCACCGAGACGTGCGTGGTCGAGCCCAGCCGGTTCGCGGTGGCGCACGCGGCGGCGGTGGGCCCGGGGTCCGACAGCCCGGCCAGGAACTCCGGCGTGCGGTCGCGCTCCGCCGCGGCCATGGCGGCGACGAGCGCCGGCGCGTCCGGCGGCCCCGACCCCGCTCCCAGGGCGGCGAGGGCGCGCCCGAGCAGCACGCCGCCGGCGGCGGGCGGCGGGTTGGTGGACACGGTGGTGTCGCGGAAGGCCACGCGGTGCGGGTCGCGGCGGACCACCTCGTACGCCGCGAGGTCGGCGGCGCCGAGCAGGCCGCCGTGGCTCCGCACCTCCGCGACGACGGCCGCGGCCACGTCGCCGGTGTAGAAGGGCGCCGGTCCCTCGGCGCCGAAGCGGTCCAGCGCGTCGGCGAGCTCCGGGTCGCGCACCAGGTCGCCGGCGCGGGGCGGGGCGCCGCCGGGCAGGTAGCGGGCCCGCCCGGCCGGGGTCAGGGCGTTGATCCCGGCGAGCAGGGCGTAGAGGTAGGCCTGCATCGGCGTGACGCGGACGCCGGCGCGGGCCAGCCGGGCCGCGGGCGCGGTCAGGGCGTGCAACGGCGCGCGGCCGAACTCCGCCGCCGCGGCGGCGAGGCCGGCGGGGGTGCCGTAGGTGCCGCACGACGGCGCGCCCGCGTGGAAGACCTGCTCGGCGTCCCCGAAGTCGACGGTGACGGCCCGCAGCGGGGCCCGGTCGGCGGGGTCGCCCGCGCGGCCGGGCACCTCGACGAAGAAGTCGAGCAGCACCGGCTCGCCCCCGGGCGGCACGGCGAGCAGGTAGCCGCCCGCGCCCAGGCCGGTGAGCAGGGGTTCGGCGACGAAGGAGGTCAGCACGGCGGCGACGGCGGCGTCGACCGCGTTGCCGCCGTCGCGCAGCACCTGCGCCCCGGCAGCGGCCGTGGCCGGGTGGCCGGCGGCGACCACGCCGCGCGCCCCGGTGTCGACCCGGTCGGTCACCCTCGACCCCCTCCCGTGCACCGCCGGTGACGGCGGCGGAGGGGGAATCTAACCCGCCGCCGGCTCAGACCACCGACAGGCCCGGCAGCAGCGGCGTGCGGCCGGTCAGCACGGCCAGCACGGCCGGTCCGTTGCCCAGCGCCACCGCCGCCCGCGCCGCCAGGGCCGCCGCCTCGGCCAGCACCTCCGGGGGCGGGGCGACGGCCAGCCCGGTCGCGGCCGCGATGTCGGCGCCGTGGACGGCCAGCTCGAAGGTGCGCGTGGGCAGGTAGTCCCCCACCCGCATCCGGCCGGCGGCGGTGGGGACGACGTCGCCGTCGTCGGCGGCGTCGAGGGCCGCGACGGCGTCGGCGAGCAGCGCCCGGAACGCCGCCGCGGGCGCGTCGCCCAGCGCGGCGCCCGCCGCCCGGCCCCGCTCGGCGACCGCCTCGGTGTCCGCGCCACCCGCCCGGCGCACGGCGACGTAGTAGGCCTCGGGCGTCGCGACGTCGGGCTCGGGGGCGTCGGCGGCCGGCGCGCGCTGCGCGAGGTACGTCGCCACGGTGACCAGCGCGCGGCCGGTGTGCCCGACGAGCGCGCGCAGGTCCCACACGCCCAGGCCGGGCCCCGTCCAGGCGTCGGGCGGGATGCGGTCGACGAGGTCGGCGACGGCCTCGGCGGCAGCGAGGAACGTCGCGCGCGGGTTCGTGCCCACCGCCGCATCCTCGCCCATCGCGGCGGGGGGCACCACGTCGCTAGACGGGGTTCGGCCGGGCCTCGACCAGGCAGGTCGAGCCGGCCGCGCGGAACGTGGCGATGGCGACGCGCTGACGCACGCGGTCGAGCATCTCGTGGTCGCCCAGCGGCAGGGTGATCTGCACCTGGTGGCGGGTGCGGACGTCCGGGTCGTCGAAGACCGCGTCGACGAGCCGCGACCGCGTCCCCGTCGGGACGTGCCCCGGCACGACGTGCAGCGCGGCACGTGCGGTGTCGGCGTCGAGCAGGTCGATGCGCGCGACGGCGAGCGGGCGCCCGTCGTCTCCGTCGATGACGATCCGGGGCGGTGCCGGTGCGGCCATGGGGGTCCTGTCGCGTGAGGGCGCGGACGTCGTCGTCCGGCGGAGGTGTACCAGGCCCGCCGAACCGACAAACGATCAACCCGGGTGATTCGCGACCGCGCTGCGTGACGGCCCCCGGTCCGGCGGACGTCCTCGACGCCGCGACCCGCCGGCCGGGCGGCTCGCGCGACGGCCCCCGCCGGACCGGTGAAGGGCTAGAAGTCGCCGCCGCCGAAGTCCCCGCCGCCGAAGTCGCCACCGCCGAAGTCCCCGCCGGGGTCGCCGCCGAGGTCCCCGCCGTCGGCGCCCGGGTCGTCGGCGAAGCCCTGCTCGCCGGCGACGTCCTCCCCGCCCGCGTCCCCGCCGTCGAAGCCTTCGTCGTTGTCGAAGAACGAGTCGGCGATCGCGGTGCCGATGAACGCGCCGGCCACGCTGGCCATCAGCGAGCCGGCGATCATGCCGCCCATGCCCATGCCGCCGCCCATGCCGCCGCCCATGCCGCCCCTGCCGAAGCCGCCCCGGCCGCCGCCGAGAGCGCGCTCCATGGTGCCCGGCTGGCGCATCTCGGCCCGGGTGGCCATGCGGGCCAGCGACCGCGGGTCGTCCGACGTCGCGCGCTCGGCGGGCGGCACCTCGCTCGACAGGTCCGCGAGCACCTTGCGCCGCTGCTCGGGGGTGAGCTTCGCGAAGGCCTCGGCGTGCGCCTGCTCGACGGTCTCCGGCGGCGCCGTCCTCAGCATGTAGCGGTACCGCTCGATCGCCGCCTGGTCCGGGTCCTTCGCGGCCGCCGGCCGCCCCGCCGGCGCGGGGCCGCGCGGCGCGGCCGGGGCCGTCCCGTAACCCGGGCCCTGCGGCGCCAACCGCTCCCTCAGCCTGTCGAACAACCCCATCGCGTGCGCCTCCTCGAAGTTCGCGAACCGGACCGTCCCGCCAACGCGGCGGCCCGATCGGGGGTTCCCCGGCCGGGGCCGTCGTCACTCCTGCGCCCGCACGGGCTCCGGTCAGCCCAGCTCGAACGGCCCGACGTCGACGGTGCCCACGACCCGTGGCCCGCCGTCGACGTCGCCGGGCGGCGCGGGGCTGTTCGGCGGGGCGCCGGCGTCGCCGACCGGCGGGGCGGCACGACCGACGCTGTCGCGGTAGAACCGGTCGAAGTCGGTCGACCGGACGGGCGGGTACGCCGCCGTGGAGGCGGCGAAGCCGTCGTAGGACGTCTTGACGGCCGGGTCGACCAGCGTGCGGTTGGCGGTGTTGTCGGCCGGGGTGCCGTCCAGGAAGCGCGAGCCGGCGGTCGCCCGCACGAGCACGGTGTTGCGGACCTTGTAGTTGCTCGACACCCGGCCGCCGGCCCCGCTGTTGGCGAAGTTCAGCACCGTCGTCTGGACACCGGCGACGTAGTCGTTGTCCATCGTGACGTTCGGGACGCCGGTGATCTCGATGGCCTGCCAGCCGTAGGTCTCGCAGACGTTGCCGCGGATGACGTAGTCGTGCAGTTCCGCCGCGTTCCGCTGGTCGTTCTGCAGGATGACGCACTGCCCGGTCACACGCACGCAGTAGTTGTTCTCGAACAGGATGCCGCTCGACAGCCGTGGGCTTCCGCCGGACTGGTAGGACTGGAAGCAGTCGCTGTGCGGGGAGCCGGCGCTCTTGTTCTTGTTGATGTCGTGGAAGTAGTTGTTGCGGATGACGTGGTTGGTGCCCCAGGCGCGCATCGCGTCCACGTCGTCGACGTTCGTGGACTGGAACAGGTCGAAGACGTTGTTCCGCTCGACGGTGATGGCGTCGCCGCCCCACAGGAAGATGCCGAAGTTGTGCACGCCGGTGACGGTGTTGCCGGCGATCAGCACGTTCTTCCCGCAGCCGGCGCCCTGGTCGCAGCCGATCGCGTACCAGATGCCCCGGCCCCGCACCAGGTTGTTGACGATCCTGTGGCCGGTGCCGCTGAACTTGATGGCGTAGTTGGGGCTGCCGAGGGTGCCGCCCACGACCTGGAAGCCGTCGACGACGGCGTTCGACCCGGTGACGACGATGTTCCTGACCTTCACGACGCCGTTGGCCCGCACCGTGACCGCCTTGCCGACCGTCAGGGTCGAGCCGGAGTAGTCGCCGGGCCTGACGCAGACGACCGCGCCCGCGGGAGCGGCGTCCACGGCCGCCTGCGGGTTCGTGGTGGTCGTCACCGTGCAGTCGGCGACCGCGGGGTTGCCCTGCCCCACGGTGCCGTAGCGGATCCGCGTCCCCGCTCCGTTCGGGGCGGTGTTCACGGCGCTGTAGTCGGCGTAGGCGGGCAGGCCGCCGGACGTCGGGGCCGCGGCCGTGCTGGTCGCGGGGCTCGAGGTGGTCCTCGAGGTGGAGGTGGCCTTCGCGCTCGAGGTGGTCGTCGGGGTGGACGTGGTCCTCGCGCTCGACGTGGACCTCGGGGTGGACGTGGTCCTCGTCGTGGAGGTGGGGCTCGAGGACGCGGCGGCCCGCGCCTGCGGCGCCGGGGCGGCGGGGGTCGTGGCCGGCGCGGCGGGGGTCGGCGCGGCGGGGGTGAGACCGGTGCACGCCAGGTTCGACAGCCCGCGCTGCAGCGCCCGGCCCGCGACCGCCGTGCGGTCGTCGTAGGTGCACCGCACGGCGTCGGTCGCGAAGACCTGCCCGGAGCGGGAGAGCGCGAGCTCGGCGGCGCCCGTCCCGATCAGGTCGTGGTCGGAGCGCTGCTCCTCGCCGCGGGCGACGACGGCGCCGCCCCGCCGGAGCTCCCGCACCGTGGTCAGCCCGAGCCGCGCCGCCGGAGCGCCGCCCGGGCCCGGCACGACCTCCAGCACGCCCCTGTCCGAGGAGCAGAGCTGGTTGCCGGCCCCGTCGGGGGCGCTGCACGCGGCGGCGGCGAACGCCACCGGGGGGATCGCCGGAACGGACGGCGGCTGCGCGGCGGCCGCCGTTCCCGAACCGAGCACGCCCGCGAGCGTCAGGCACACGACGAACGGCAGACCGGCGGTGCGGCCCACGGGCGACCTCCTCCTGGTGACGCCGATCCCCGGCGTCCGAAACGGATGTGGCCTCTGTCGCGGGCACCCGGAGCACCGTTAGCCGCGATCATCAGGAATGGTGAGGAAACAGTTTCCGGGGGCACCGAAGGGCACGCGGCGCGATCCGGTGGAAGTCGTTCCCGAAAGGGTGGCGGTACGGGCGGAATCCCGCCGACGGCTCGGGCGCAGCCGTCCGACCGGCCCGTCCGCACCGCGGCACGAGGCAGGCCGGGCGACCGCCGGGCCCGTCCGGACGCGGCCTTGCTCGCGGTCCGCGACACCGACTACGTTCCCCAGGTCCGCTCCCGGACGTGCGTCCCACGGAGGTGCGCAGTGCCGCAGGCCCCGGAGCCGACCGCCCGTGAGGACGCCCGGCGGCTGCCGCGGGCCCACCCGATCTCGTGGTGGATGCTCGTCATCACGACGTTCGCCATCCTGATCACCTCGGTCGACCGGATCATCCTCCCGACGCTCCTGCCCGACATCGCGAAGGACTTCGGTCTCAACGCGACCCAGAGCGGGCTGCTGGTCTCGCTGTCGTTCCTCGGGACGTTCGTGGGCGCGCTCGTGGTCGGCGTGGTGGGCGACGTCATCGGGCGCGGCCACCTGCGGGCCTGGACCTGGATCGGCGCCGTGGTCGTCACCTGCGTGGCGTCGGTCGCCACCGCGTTCACCCGCACGCTGACGGGGCTGGCGGCTCTGCGGGTGGCCATGGGCTTCGGCACCGGCGCCATGGAGCCGGTGAACGTGGCGATGGTCGCCGAGTGGTGGCCCAAGGAGCGCCGGGGGTTCGCCACCGGCGTGCACCACACCGGCTTCCCCATCGGCCAGTTCCTCGGCCCGGTGCTGATCGGGGCGATCCTCGTCGGCGGCACCTGGCGGGACGCCTTCCTGTGGATCCCGCTCATCGCCGTCCCGATCATGCTGGCGCAGGTGTTCGTGGGCACCCGACGCAACCTGGACCGGGTCAACGGGTGGATCGACCGGCACGACCTCACGGTGTCGGTGCGCAGCGACGACGTGCGCACCGTCCGCAACCCGCTGCTCGCCGTCCGGGAGGCGAGCCGGCAGCGCAACGTCTGGTGGGGCACGCTGTGCGCGTTCGGCCTGCTGTGGGCCGAGGCCGGCGTCACGGCCTTCCTGACCACGCAGCTGGTCGACGAGGCCGGGCTGGACCTGGC
Organism: Pseudonocardia sp.; assembly: GCA_036387155.1. Lineage (GTDB taxonomy): Bacteria > Actinomycetota > Actinomycetes > Mycobacteriales > Pseudonocardiaceae > Pseudonocardia. Next base: position 12,689 of record DASVUG010000139.1, read on the forward strand.
CACGGCGGCGGTGGTGTCGGGCGCCTCGGGGATCACCGGGTGGCTCGGCCAGGTGGTGTGGGGGTCCGCGTCGGACCGCATCGGGCGCAAGCCGGCGCTCTACATCATCTGCATCGGCTGGACGGTCACCGTGGCCCTCATGCCGCTGATCAGCAGCGCCCCGGTCGCCTGGGCGATCCTGATCGCCTGGGGCCTGTTCCGGAACTCGCCGTTCCCGGTGATCTACGCCCTGGTGATCGACTCGAGCCCGCGGGCCGCGTCCACCGGTATGGGGCTGATCATCGGCATCGCCTTCGGGCTCTCCGGGGTGGTCGGGCCCCTCGTCGCCGGCTTCCTGATCGACCGCACCGGGTTCACCGTCAGCTACCTGCTGATGGCCGCGATCTGCCTGCTCTCGCTGGTCCCGGCGTGGCTGCTGACCGAGACCGTCGCGAGCCGGCGCCGACCCGTCGTGAGCGCAGCATGATCTTCTCGTCGCAGGTCTCGGCGCCCGAGGGGCCGGTCGCGCTGGGCGACGGCTCGTGGCTGGTCGTGGAGATGTCGGCCGACACGGGCTGCGTCTCGCGCGTCGCCCCCGACGGGTCGGTCCGCCGGTTGGCCCG
>DASVUG010000140.1:0-1546 GCA_036387155.1 Pseudonocardia sp.
GGCGTGGGGGACGCTGCGGCGCACCAGTACGTCCCTGCCGTCCATCTCGGGCGGCACGGCGACGCCGCCCCAGCCGGTCACGACCAACACGCGGTAGCCGTGCTGCCGGGCCGCGGCGATCACGGCGCGCCCGCGGGCGCGCGGGTCACCCGCCGCCATCGACCCGAAGCCGACCTGAAGCACGTCCCCGGCAGCGAGGAACGCGTCCAGCTCGGGGTCCGGCTCGGGCCCGGGGTCCGGGCCGTCGCTCCACGCTCCCGTCAGCCGAACGGTGGCGGGCCAGTCGTCGGGGCGCGTGAGCAGCGCCGGGCTGACCGGCACGGCGGTGCGGGCCGGAGCGGGGACCCGCGCCCCGCGGGGTAGGCCGAGGTCGCGCCGCACGTCCCGCAACGCCCCGGCGAACACGGCCGCGGCCCCCGCTGCGGCCCGGTAGGTGAGCCGGTTCAGCGGCCCGAGATCGGTCCCGGTGGTCCCGGCCGCCGGGAACGCGCGGGTGGGGGTGACCGTCGGGACGATCTCGCACAGCACGTGCGGGACGTCGAGCCGCGCGGCGGCGAGCGGGGCGGAGAGCACCTTCGGGTGGTGGACCACGACGTCGGGCCGGTGGTCGACCGCCGCTCGCGCCGCGGAGCGGAGGATCCCGGCCATCATCGGGGCGATCGTGCTGCGGTAGCTGCGGAGAGCGGACAGCGCGGACACGCCCTGCGCCGCGACGAGCGCTTCGTAGTCGCCGTCGAGCGCGACCACGTCGAGACCGCGCGAGCGGACCCCGTCGACGAACTCGCGCGTCACACCCAGCCGGACTTCGTGTCCCTCCCGCTGGGCGCGCCGCCCGAGCGCGATGAAGGGTTCGACGTCACCGCGGCTTCCCGCGGTGAGCAGCAGGATCCGCATGACGGACTCCTTCACACCATTCATGAACGTGTGTGAGAGTCAGAGGGCCTGCTGGCTCTCCGGTTCGTGCTCGCTCATCGACCCGTGGCGAGCAAGCTACCTCGGCTGCGCTACCGGCGGATCTCCCTGCTGCCGTCCTCGTCGCCCAGCACCGGAGCTCATCTGATCGTCACCCCGACCGTGGTGATCGGGCGTCTTGCTGATCCTCCCCCCGGACCGGCTCGACGGCCTCGCCGACCGGACGAACGCCGCCACGCGCTCCAGGCGCTGGCGGACGGGGAGCGAAGACGACGTTCCCGCTGGTGGGGACGAGGGGGATCGAACACCTGACCTCCGCCCTGCAAGCACTGCGGCGCACGAAAGGGACGGCGGCCTTACTCTCACTCATCGAGATGAGCATCGGTGAGGAGCGGCCGACGTGCGACACGAGGTGACCGGATGAGGGGTCGGACGTGGACGGGGCGGGAGTCCCGGTCCACCCTGGCTCCACTTCTCGTCCTCGCCGTCTTCACCGGCATCGACATCGCCGTGGGTCGGGAGCACGTGGTGCTCGGGCTGGTGGTGATCGCGCCGCTGCTCGCAGCGACGCTCACCGGTCTGCGGCTGACTGCCGCCTACGCGGTACTCGCCCTGATCACAGCCGCACTGCTGG
>DASVUG010000141.1:0-4820 GCA_036387155.1 Pseudonocardia sp.
TGCACGCGGCGGTCCAGCTCGCGGGCGCCGCCGTCCGCGGCCCCGGGTGGTTCGCCCGCGGCGACCCGTTCGAGGTCTATTCGACGATGATCGCGCGGCTCTGCCCGTTCGCGCGCCGCGACGGCCGGGCGGTCCTGCGCAACCCGCTGGTCGCGACCGCCCCCGTCCCGCCGGGCGCGGCGGCGTTCGTGGCGGTGTGGTGGGGCTCGACGGTCGTCGACAGCACCTCCTCGTCGACGGCCTGGGGGGCGCTGGTGCAGCGGGTCGGCGGGCCGGTGCTGCTGGGCCCGACCCTCCTGGGAACCGTGCTGCTCGTGCTCGTGTGCGCCGCCGTGGCCGGGAGCATCGCGCTGGTCACGCGCTCGGGGGACATGACACCCGCGCTGGTGCCGGTCGCCGTCGGCTACACGGTCGCGCACTACTTCTCGCTGCTCGTGGTCGAGGGGCAGCGGGGCCTGCTGCTGGCGGTCGGGTCCACGGTCGAGCCCTGGCGCCCGGCCCCGGCCGCGGTGGCCGCCGTGCAGGTCGCCGCCGTGCTGCTCGGCCACGTGGCCGGCGTCGTCGCCGCCCACGACCGCGCCCTCGTCACGACCCCCGCGGCCGGCCCCGCCCGGCCCGCCGACGAGCTGCCGCTGGTCCTGCTGATGGTCGGCTACACGCTGGTGGGGCTCACCCTGCTGTTCGCCGCGTAGGCGCCGACCGGTGATCGATCCCGCGGTGACGTCACCGCTGCCGGGACCACCGTCACGTCACGCTCGGACGGATCACCGACTGGTGATCGATCCCATCGCGACGCGAGTGCTGCCCCGGCCGCAGCCACGTCACGCTCGGATCGATCAACCATCCAGCGCGCAGAGCGCCAGCAGCTTCGTGACCGTCGCCCAGTTGCGGGCCGTGCCCTCCACCGGGCCGCGGGGGCGGCTGAGCACCGCGGCCAGATCGCTGCGGCCGAAGCCGTCGGGCGTGTGCAGGTAGAGCACGCGTCCGACGATCGCGGCCTCGTCGCGCCCGACCCTGTCCCCGAGCCGCTCCCGCGTCGTCGCGAGGTGCTCCCGCGCGTCCACCCCCGGCTCGCCGGTCAGGAAGAACGCGTGGACGCGCTTGGGGTCCGGCTCGTCGGGATACGGGTTGTCCGCGACGACGCGGGCCAACTCCGCGCACGACAGCACCACCACCCGGCAGGTGACACCGCACCCCTCCGCGACCGCCGCCTCCAGCTCGGCGGCCGACGCCCCGCGCGGACCGGCCGTGAACAGCACGTTCCCGCTGGCGATGTAGGTCGTGACGTCGGTGTGGCCCAGCGCCGCGACGATCGCGCGCAGCGCCGGCATCGCCACGCGCTTGTGCGGGCCGAGGTTGATCCCGCGCAGGAGGGCGACGTGGGTGGGCACCCACCGCATCCTGCTCCCGCCGCCGTCGCCGCGGACCGCCGCACCCGCCCGAGTTGTCCCCGGCACCCCGACCGGGGTAACAACGTTGCCGTCAGCAACGGCAAGGCGCTCCCGGCGCCCCGGACGGCGGGAGCCAACCCTGAGCGCGTGTCGACCTCACCGAACGGCCCGACCACCGCGGTCCTGCGGGAACGGCGGGGGCCGATGACCTCGCCGGAGATGTGGCCCGGCGTGCCCTACCCCCTCGGCGCCTCCTACGACGGCGGCGGCACCAACTTCGCGATCTTCTCGGAGGTCGCGGAGCGCGTGGAGCTGTGCCTGTTCGACGACGACGGCCGCGAGACCCGCCACGACCTGCCCGAGCGCGAGGCGCTGGTCTGGCACGGCTACCTGCCGCGGACCGTGCCCGGGCAGCGCTACGGCTACCGCGTGCACGGGCCGTACGACCCGTCCCGCGGCCTGCGCTGCAACCCGCACAAGCTGCTGCTCGACCCCTACGCCAAGGCCGTCGACGGGCGCATCACCTGGAACGAGGCGCTGTACTCCTACCGCTTCACCCGGCCCGAGGCGTTCAACGACCTGGACTCCGCGCCCTACACGCAGCGCTCGGTCGTCACCAACCCGTTCTTCGACTGGGCCAACGACCGGCCGCTGCGCATCCCGTACCACGAGACCGTCATCTACGAGGCGCACGTGCGGGCGATGACGATGCGCCACCCGCGCATCCCGCCCGACATCCGCGGCACCTACATGGGCCTGGTGCACCCGGTGATGATCGAGCACTTCCGGAGCCTCGGGGTCACCGCCGTGGAGCTGATGCCGGTGCACCAGTTCGTGCACGACCACGTGCTCGCCGAGCGCGGCCTGCGCAACTACTGGGGCTACAACACGATCGGCTTCTTCGCCCCGCACAACGACTACGCCTCCTTCGGCACCCGCGGCCAGCAGGTGCAGGAGTTCAAGTCGATGGTCAAGGCGTTCCACCGGGCGGGGATCGAGGTGATCCTCGACGTCGTCTACAACCACACGGCCGAGGGCAACCACCTCGGGCCGACGCTGTCGTTCCGCGGCATCGACAACGCCGGCTACTACCGGCTGGTCCCGGGCGACCCGTACCACTACTACGACACCACCGGCACCGGGAACAGCTTCAACGTCCGCCAGCACGAGTCCCTGCGGCTGATCATGGACTCGCTGCGGTACTGGATCCTGGAGATGCACGTCGACGGGTTCCGGTTCGACCTGGCCGCCGCGCTGGCGCGCGAGTTCCACTCCGTCGACCGGCTCGCGGCGTTCTTCGACCTGGTCAACCAGGACCCGGTGGTCAGCCAGGTCAAGCTGATCGCCGAGCCGTGGGACGTGGGCGAGGGCGGCTACCAGGTGGGCGGCTTCCCGGCGCTGTGGACGGAGTGGAACGGCAAGTACCGCGACACCGTCCGCGACTTCTGGCGCGGGGAGCCCGCGAGCCTGGGCGAGTTCGCGTCCCGGTTCACCGGCAGCTCGGACCTGTACGAGAAGGACAACCGCCGGCCCATCGCCTCGATCAACTTCGTGACGGCGCACGACGGGTTCACCCTCCACGACCTCGTCTCCTACAACGAGAAGCACAACGAGGCCAACGGCGAGGACAACCGGGACGGGGAGAGCCACAACCGCTCCTGGAACCACGGCGTCGAGGGGCCCACCGAGGACGGGGAGATCCACGTGCTGCGGGAGCGGCAGAAGCGCAACTTCATCGCGACGCTGCTGCTCAGCCAGGGCGTGCCGATGATCTCCCACGGCGACGAGCTCGGCCGCACCCAGCACGGCAACAACAACGTCTACTGCCAGGACAACGAGACGAGCTGGGTGGACTGGGCCGCGGCCCGGGAGCACTCGGTGCTCACCGAGTTCACCGGGGAGGTGGCCCGGCTGCGGGCCGACCACCCGGTGTTCCGCCGGCGCCGGTTCTTCCAGGGGCGCCCGATCAAGGGCAGCAACATCCAGGACATCGTCTGGCTGCGGCCCGACGGCGCCCCGATGACCGAGCACGACTGGAACGCGGGCGTCGCCCGCACCCTGGCGGTCTTCCTCAACGGCGAGGGCATCCCCGAGCGCGACCCGCTCGGCGAGCGCGTCGTCGACGACTCGTTCCTGCTGCTGTTCAACGCCCACCACCAGGCGTCCGGCTTCACCCTGCCGCCGGAGGACTACGGGCGGATGTGGCAGGTCGTCGTGGACACCGCCGACCCGCTGCGCGCCCGCGCCCCCCGCAAGGAGCGCGACGCGAAGCCGGGCGGGCGCATCCGCATCCCGGCCCGCTCGCTGCTGGTGCTGCAGCGCCGGTACTGACGCCCACCGGCGGTCGCGCGCAGCGCCGCCGCCTCCCGGCCCCCGGCTGCCGCCCGCTCCCGGCTGCCGCCGGGGGTCCGGTCGTGGCTCGTCGTTGCAGGAAAGCCACTTTCATGCAACCACACCGCAGGAAAGTGGCTTTCCAAACGCCCGTGCGGGCGCCGACGTCAGCCGGCGAGGGCGGCGGCGGTGGTGCGGGCGTGGCCGAGGGTGAGCCCGACGGCGTCGGCCAGGGCGGCGCGGGGGTCGATGGACGCCGCGTCGGCGCGCCAGCTGACGCGGCCGTCCGGGCGCACGAGGACCGCGGTGTCCGGGCCGAGCCGGTAGGCGTGCGCCAGCCGCGAGTCCGGCGCCGCCTCCAGCACCTGCAGCCCGAACGTCCGGGACGCGCGGGCCCACGTCGCGTCCTCACCGGTCACGAGGGTCAGGTGCCCGTCGAACAGGTCCAGCGTGGACGCCCGGCGACCGCCGTGGCGGACCCACGCGTGCGGGGCCCGTTCGCCCGGGCGGGCCGCGAGGTCCGTCCGGGCGGCGGGGCGGTCGTCGTCGGCGGCGACGACGGACGAGCGGTGCGTCCGGCCCAGGTCGCCGACGAGCCCGTCGTCGGGGTGCCGGTCGGGCAGCAGCGAGCGGGCGGCCACGGCCAGCCCGATCGGCGCCCGCTCGGCCTCGTGGCTGTCGAGGAGCTCCTCCCCGGCGATCCCGCGCGCGACCCAGGCCAGCTTCCACCCCAGCTCGTGCCCGTCGGCGACGGCGGTGTTGAGCCCGACCCCGGGGACCGGCGTCGTGCGGTGCGCGGCGTCGCCGACGAGGACCCCGGGACCCCGGCGGTACGCCGTCGCGACGGCCGCGGCGATCGTGACGCGCTGCACGTCGAGCACCTCGGGCTCGAGGTCGGGCAGGCCGGTGGCCGCCCGCAGCGCCGGCGTCCAGCCGTCGACCGGAACCGGGGGGGCGCTGCCGTCGAACCGCAGGGGCACGTACATCCACCGGCCCGCGCCGGCGGGCGAAAGCACGCCCGGCTCGGGCAGGTCGACGAAGTAGATCGCGGCCGGCTTGCCGGGGATCAGCTGCGCGAGGTCGGGCCGGAACAGCACC
>DASVUG010000142.1:0-2124 GCA_036387155.1 Pseudonocardia sp.
GTCGAGGTGGGGGACCCGCTCCCCGGTGTGGCGTCGCAGCTCGTCGACCCAGCGGTTCAGCGGCCCGACCGTCCCGGAGTACCGCCGCGCCCGCCGCTGCGCCAACACCCCCGGGCAGTGCTCGTCGCTCAGCAGCTCCCCGCGCTCGTACGCGAGCCGGTTCCAGATCGGGGTCATCGGCCCCGCACCCGGCCCTCAGACGGGCAGGCGGCGGAAGACGGGGCGGGGGAGGTGGCGCAGCACGCTCATGACCGCGCGCAGGGGGGCCGGGGCCCAGACCTGCTCGCGGCGGTTGCGGACGGCGTCGACGACCACCGCGGCCACGGCCTCCGGCGTGGTCGACAGCGGGGCCGGCTTGAGCCCGTGCGTCATGCGGGTGTGGACGAAGCCGGGCCGCACGACCGTCACGCCGACGTCGTACGGGCGCAGCGCCTCCGTCAGCCCGGTGTAGAAGGCGTCGAGGCCGGCCTTGGTCGAGCCGTAGACGAAGTTCGCGCGGCGCGGGCGCTCGCCCGCCACCGAGGACAGCGCGACGATCGCCCCGTGGCCCTGCTCGCGCATCCGCGCCGCCAGCGCCACGCCGACCGTGACCGCCGCCGTGTAGTTCACCGTCGCCAGCTCGGCCGCCGCGCCCACGTCCGTCCACGCCTTCTCGGCGTCGCCGAGCAGGCCGAAGGCGACCACCGCGACGTCGAGGTCGCCGCCGGCGAAGCACTTGCGGACCGCGTCGTCGTGCGTGTCGAGGGCCGTCGCGTCGAAGTCGACGACCTCCACCGCGCAGCCGCGGCCCTCCAGCCGCGTCCGGGCCGCCGTCAGCCGCTCGGACGGGCGCGCGGCGAGCACCACGCGCAGCGGGCGGTCCGTCGCGAACGCCTCCACGACGGCCAGGCCGATCTCCGAGGTGCCGCCGAGCACCAGGATGCTCTGCGGGTTGCCCACGGCGTCGATCATCGGTGGATCACGGCCCCTCCTCGCTGACGCTCGGGGGCGCCAGGAACACGACGGTGTCGAACGGTGACCGGCCCGGTCACGAGGTCAGCTCCAGCCTGCGGGACAGGTCGGACACGAACACCCCGTCGGGGTCGACCGCGTCGCGGGCCTTGCGCCACTCCTCGAAGCGCGGGTAGCCGCGCTTGAACGCCGCCCCCGTGGTGCGCGACTCCTTGGCCAGGTACAGCCGCCCGCCCGCCTCGAGCACGAGCACGTCCAGCTCGTCGCAGAAGCGGTGCAGGCCGGGCGTGATCGGGAAGTCGACGGTGACCGTCCAGCCCGGCTGCGGGAACGACAGCGGCGCCCGGTTCCCCGCGCCGAAGCGCTTGAGGACGTTCAGGCCCGACGAGTGCTTCGACTCGGCGATCCGCTCGGCGATCCGGCGCAGCGTCGCCTCCGCCCCGTGCGGCAGCAGGAACTGGTACTGCAGGAACCCGCGCGAGCCGTACACCCGGTTCCAGTCGCCGAACAGGTCGAGCACCTGGTAGAAGGCCGTGATGTTCTGGATCGCGCCCCGCTGGCGGCGCGGCGCCCGGTGGTACCAGAGCTCGCTGAACGCCCGCAGCGTGCGGGGGTTCGCCAGGCCGTTCGGGAAGACGTCGGGGAAGGTCAGCAGCTGCGGCGCGTCGAACTTCAGCGGGTCGCGGCGCTGCTTGGGCGTGAGCTGGTCCAGCGTCGCGAGCGAGCCCCGGGTGAGCACCGCCCGGCCGAGCTTCGCGCCCGTCGTGGTGGTGTCGAACCAGGCGGCGGAGTAGCCGTAGGTGTCGTCGGAGCCGTCGGTGAGCAGGGTGAGCAGCCCGTCGAGGTCCGCCGTGCGGTCGGTGTCGACGACGAAGTACGCCGACTCGGTGCGGTGCAGCTGCACGGCCGCGCGCACGACGACGCCCGTCAGGCCCATGCCGCCCACCGTCGTCCAGAACAGCTCGGACTCCGGGCCGTCCGGCGTGAGCCGGCGGACGGCGCCGTCCGCGGTGACCAGGTCCATCCACCGCACGTGGTTGCCGAAGCTGCCCTTGGTGTGGTGGTTCTTGCCGTGGACGTCCGCGCCGATCGCGCCGCCGATCGTGACCTGGCGCGTCCCGGGCAGCACCGGGACCCAGAAGCCCAGCGGCAGCGCGGCGCGCATGAGGGTGT
>DASVUG010000143.1:0-7894 GCA_036387155.1 Pseudonocardia sp.
GCACACACGCGCGCCTGGGCGTACCGACTCGCGGGTCGGGCGGGGCCGCTCGCCTCGGCTACGGGGACGGGGCGAGCCAGGTGACGGCGGCGAGGCGGCCGGTGCGGCCCGGGCCGCCGGGGCGGGTGGCGCGGCGGTGGCTGTAGAGGTCCGGGTCCTCCGCGGTGCAGCGGGGGTCGACGCCCACCCGGGCGACGCCCAGCGCCGCGAGGCGCCGGCGCAGGCCCGCGCGCAGGTCCAGGCCGGGGGTGCCGCGGCGGGTGCGGGCGGCGCTGCCCGGCAGCGCGGCGTCGACCTCGTCGCGCATCGCGGCGGGCACCTCGTAGCAGGCGCCGCAGACGGCCGGGCCGAGCAGCACCTCCGTCCGGTCGAGGGCGGCGCCCGCACCGACCATCGCCGTCACCGTCGCCTCGACGACCCCGGCCGCCGCCCCGACCCGCCCGGCGTGGGCGGCGCCGACCACCCCGGCGGCGGGGTCGGCGAGCAGCACCGGCACGCAGTCGGCCGCCAGGACGGCCAGGGCGATCCCGGGCAGGGCGGTGACGGCCGCGTCGGTGCCCGGCACGTCGGGGGCGTCCGGCGCGGGGACGTCCGCGGGGGTGTCGACCACGGCCACGCGGACGCCGTGCACCTGGTCGAGGAACACCGCGGCCCGCACGCCCAGCTGGGTGACCAACCGGCGCCGGTTGGCCGCGACGGCCGCGGGGTCGTCCCCGACGCCGCGCGAGAGGTTGAACCGGGCGTACGGGCCCGTCGACCGGCCCCCGGCCCGCGTGCTGACCACCCGTCGGACGCGCAGCCGGGAGCACGGATCGGTCGTGCGGGCGTCGGCGCGCTGGTCCACGGGACGGAACGTAGCCCTCGTGGGCCGCCCGCCGGTGTCCGCCGGGTGCGGTGGCGCGCTGCGCTACCGCTTCATGAAGGACGGGACGTCGACCTCGTCGTCCGGGTCGTACGGGTCCGCGGCGGGCGGCGGGGCGTACCCGCTGGACGACCCGTTCGCGACCGGCGGCGCGGGGCGGTGCTCCGGCGCCGGCGGGGCCGGGGGCGCGGGGGGCAGGGTCGCGGCCGGCGACTCGGGGAGCGACGCCGTCATCGACGACATCGACGCGGGGACCCCGAAGCCCGAGACCTCCCGGCGCGCCACGTCCGGCGTCCGCGGCGGCGGCGGGCTGTAGGGCACCGCCGGCGGCAGCGTCCCGGCCTGGTGGGCCGCGTGGTCGGGGCCGTGCCCGTTGCCCGCCGGCGGCGCCGGAGGTGCCACGGGAGCCGCCGGTACCGCCCGGGCGGGCGCGGGCGCCCCGAACGCCGTCGGCTCGAGCTTCTTGTGCGTCGGCGTGCCGGCCTCGAACCCGGCGGCGATCACGGTGACCCGCACCTCGTCGCCCAGCGAGTCGTCGATCACCGTGCCGAAGATGATGTTCGCCTCGGGGTGCGCGGCCTCCTGCACCAGCGACGCCGCCTCGTTGATCTCGAACAGGCCCAGGTCCGAGCCGCCGGCGATGGACAGCAGCACGCCCTGCGCGCCGTCCATCGACGCCTCCAGCAGCGGCGAGTTGATCGCCTTGCCGGCCGCCTGCACGGCCCGGCCCTCGCCGCGGGACGACCCGATGCCCATCAGCGCCGACCCGGCGCCGGACATGACCGACTTGACGTCGGCGAAGTCGAGGTTGATCAGACCGGGGGTCGTGATCAGGTTGGTGATGCCCTGCACACCGGAGAGCAGCACCTCGTCCGCCGAGCGGAAGGCGTCCATCAGCGAGACGCCCACGTCGCCCAACTGCAGCAGCCGGTCGTTCGGGATGACGATCAGCGTGTCGCACTCGTTGCGCAGGCTCTGGATGCCGTCCTCGGCCTGCCCGGCGCGCCGACGCCCCTCGAAGGTGAACGGGCGGGTCACGACGCCGATCGTGAGGGCGCCCAGCTTGCGGGCGATCGACGCGACGACGGGCGCGCCGCCGGTGCCGGTCCCACCGCCCTCGCCCGCCGTCACGAAGACCATGTCGGCCCCCTTGAGGACCTCCTCGATCTCCTCGCGGTGGTCCTCGGCGGCCTTGCGCCCGACCTCGGGGTTCGCCCCCGCCCCCAGCCCGCGGGTCAGCTCCCGGCCGATGTCCAGCTTGACGTCGGCGTCCGACATCAGCAGGGCCTGCGCGTCGGTGTTCACCGCGATGAACTCGACGCCCTTCAGGCCGACCTCGATCATGCGGTTGACGGCGTTCACCCCGCCGCCCCCGATGCCGACGACCTTTATCACGGCCAGGTAGTTGTGCGGGGGTGTCATGGGCGGCACCTTCCAGTCGGGCTCGGGGTCCAGCTCGGTCGTTCCGGGCCGTCGTACCGGCACGCTAGGTGGCGCGTCGGCGGTGGTCCATTAGGCGCGCCGCGCGCCCGGCGTCCCGTCCCGGTGATGTCGTGGTGCAGGTCACGGCGTTGATCGGTGTCGACGGCCGGTCAGCGGCGCACCGTCGGCAGGTCCGGGCTGGAGACGTCGTAGACCGTGCCGGGCTGCCCCAGCAGGGGGCCGAGCACGGCGGCCTTGTCCGCCGCCCGCTCCGGGTCGCCCCAGCGGACGGACCGGCCGTCGGCCAGCGCGAGGGTGACCGTCGTGCCGGCCGCGTCCACCCCGCTCACCTGCGCGCGCAGCGGCGGGGGCAGGCCGGCCAGCACGGCCAGCGCCGCCGCCGTCGCCGGGTCCGCCGGGCCGACGCCGGAGAAGGCGAGCCGCGGCAGCGCCGGCGGCGGGTCCGGGGCGCGCCGGTAGGGCAGCCCGGTGGCGTCGACCTCGAGCAGGGCCTGCGGGGTCGGCCACAGCGCGACGGGCACCCGCTCGGCGACCGCGACCTCGACGGTGTGCGGCCAGGCCCGGCGGACGTCGACCGACGCCACGCCCTCCACCGCCGCCACGCGCCGCGCGACCCCGACGGTGTCGACGGTGATCAGCGGGACGCCGAGCGGCACCGCGGCGGCGTCGCGGACGGCCTGCTCGGGCACGGTGGCGAGGCCGGTGACGGCGACGTCGGTGACGTCGGCGAGGTGCGCGTCGTAGAGCAGCACGCGCGTGCCCAGCCCGACCCCGACCAGCAGCACCGCGACGGCGGCGAGCCCGGCGACGAGGCGGCGGCGCCGGTAGCGGGCCGCGGCGGGCCCCGGACGCACCCGGCCGGCGGGCGGCGGGTGAGCGCCGCCGGTGCCGCCCCGCCCGCTCCGCGGGGGGTCGACGGGGGCGCGGTCCGCGGTCGCGGTCCGGCCCGGGGCGCGGGTTGCACGGCCCCGACCCGCCCGCTCCCACGCCGCGTCCGAGCGGGCGCGGCGGCCTCCGGTCGGGCGGCGGGTCACGGTCCCGGTGGCCCGGACGGCGCCGTCGGGTCGGCCGGGCCGGGGCGGCGCCCCAGCGCGGCCAGCACGTCGGGCGCCAGCGCCGTCACGTCGCCCGCGCCCATCGTGAGCACCAGGTCGCCCGGCCGGGCCAGGCCGGCCAGCACCGCCGCGACGTCCGCCCGCCGCGGCACGTGGTGCACCCGGTCGCGGGGCAGGGGCACCGCGTCGGCGACGAGCGCCCCGGTCACGCCGGGTTCCGGGTCCTCCCGGGCGCCGTAGACGTCGAGCACGACGACCTCGTCGGCGTGGGCGAGCGCCGCGCCGAAGCCGGCGGCGAAGGTGCGCGTGCGGGAGTACAGGTGCGGCTGGAAGGCCACGAGGACCCGGCCGGGCCCGGCGACGGCGCGGGCCGCCCGGAGGGTCGCGGCGACCTCGGTGGGGTGGTGGGCGTAGTCGTCGTAGACGGCGACCCCGCCGGCCGCGCCGCGGTGCTCGAAGCGCCGCCGCACCCCGTCGAACGCCGCGAGGCCCTCGACCACGCACTCCCGCGACGCCCCGAGCTCCTCGGCGGCCAGCGCGGCGGCCAGCGCGTTCAGCGCCATGTGCTCGCCGGGCACGGCCAGCCGCAGCACCCGCTCCCCGGCGTCGCCGAAGCGCACGCGCACCCGGGACCCGGTGCCGTCCGCGACGAAGGCGACGAGGGCCGCGTCGAGGTGCGCCGCGCCCCCGCCGGCGCGCCCGTAGGTCCGCACGGCGAGCCCGCGCTCCCGGGCGCGCTCCACCAGCGGGGTCACCCCCGGGTCGTCCGCGCAGGCGACCAGCGTGCCGCCGGGCACGACGCCGTCCACGAAGTCGGCGAACACGGCGCGGTAGGCCTGCTCGGTGCCGTGGTGGTCGAGGTGGTCGGGCTCGACGTTGGTGACCACCGCGACGTCGGGGGCGAACGCGGTGAACGACCCGTCGCTCTCGTCGGCCTCGACGACGAACAGCTCGCCGCCGCCGTGGTGGGCGCCGACCCCGGCGCCGGTGAGGTCGCCGCCGATCGCGAACGACGGGTCGAGCCCGCAGTGGCGCAGGGCGACGGTGAGCATCGAGGTCGTCGACGTCTTGCCGTGGGTGCCGGCGACGGCGGCCAGGCGCCGCCCGGCGGCCAGCGCGGCCAGCGCCCGCGCCCGGTGCACCACGGGCAGCCCGCGCTCGACCGCCGCCCGCAGCTCCGGGTTCGTCGGGCGGATCGCCGTGGAGACGACGACGGTCGCGGGCCCCTCGGGCAGGTGCGCGGCGTCGTGCCCGACCGCCACCCGGGCGCCGAGCGCGCGCAGCGCCGCGACCGCCGCCGACTCCGCCGCGTCCGACCCGGACACCGCGACCCCCCGCGCGAGCAGCAGCCGCGCGATCCCGCTCATCCCGGCCCCGCCGATGCCGACGAGGTGCACCCGCTCCCCCAGCGCCGACGTGCTCACGACGGCCTCCGTCCGCGGTCCTCGGCGCTCACGGCGTCGGCCCGACGGGCGCGCCGACGAGGTCCAGCACCAGCCGGGCGAGGCGCTCGTCCGCGTCGGCGTGGCCCGACGCCCGGGCCGCGGCGCCCGTCGCCTCCAGCCGGGCCGGGTCGCCCAGCAGCGGGACGAGCTCGGCCAGCACCCGGGCGCCCGTCAGCTCGGCGTCCGGCACCAGCGCGCCGCCGCCGGCGGCGACGACCGGCTCGGCGTTGAGCGCCTGCTCGCCGTTGCCGTGCGGCAGCGGCACGTACACGGCGGGCAGCCCGACGGCGGAGACCTCCGCGACGGTCATCGCCCCGGCCCGGCACAGCACCGCGTCCGCGGCGGCGTAGGCGAGGTGCATGTCCTCGATGTAGGGCAGCGGCCGGTAGCGGTCGGCCGCACCCGGGGGCGGCTCCGCGGGCGTCCCGGTCGGGCCATGGGCGTGCAGCACCGCGATCCCCGCGTCGACCAGGCCCGGCAGCGCGGCGGCGACGGCGGAGTTGAGCGTGCGCGCCCCCTGCGACCCGCCGAACACCAGCAGGACGGGCCCCTCGGCGGGCAGGCGGAAGCGCTCGCGCGCGGCCGCCCGCAGCGCGGGCCGGTCCAGGGTCGTCACCGACCGGCGCAGCGGGATGCCCAGCACCTGGGCGCCCGGCAGACCCGTGCCGGGCACGGCGGCGGCGACGGCCGCCGCGAAGCGGGCGCCGACCTTGTTCGCCAGGCCGGCGCGGGCGTTCGCCTCGTGCACGACGATCGGGGTGCGGCCGCGGGCGGCCAGGTAGGCGGGCAGGGCGACGTACCCGCCGAACCCGACCACGACGTCGGCGTCGACCCGGCGCAGCACGGCGCGGGCGGCCGACACGGCCGAGACCACCCTGGCCGGGAGGCGGAGCAGGTCCGGGCTCGGCCGCCGCGGCAGCGGCACGGGCGGGACCAGCTCCAGCGGGTAGCCGCGCGCGGGGATCAGCCGCGTGTCGAGCCCCCGCTCGGTGCCCAGCGCGGTGACCGCGGCGTCGGGCCGCAGCCGCCGCACGGCGTCCGCGAAGGCCAGCGCCGGTTCGATGTGCCCGGCGCTGCCGCCGCCGGCGACCACGACCGAGAGCGACGTGGCGCTCATCGGCCCCGCCCCCCGCGTCCGCCCGCGCACGGGATCGCCAACGGGGTCACGGGGCCACCCGTCCCCACGGCGCCGGGCGGGCCCGGGGCGCCCGGTAGGGCTGCGGCGGCGGGACGCGGAGCAGGCGCGACAGCCGGCCGCCGTACCCGGCCGCGTCGCCGGAGCGGTGCAGCGCCGCGACCGCCTCGGGCTCGTGGCGCGCGGCGTTGGTCAGCACCCCGAAGACGAACATGGTGACCACCAGCGAGGTACCTCCGGACGAGATCAGCGGGAGCTGCAGCCCCGTCACGGGCAGCAGCCCCACGACGTAGCCGATGTTGATGGCGGCCTGCGCGACCATCCAGGTCGTCGAGGTCGCCACCACGATCCGCAGCCACGGGTCGGTGTTGCGGGCGGCGATCCGCAGGCCGGTGTAGGCCAGCGTGGCGAACAGCGCGAGCACGGCGGCGGCGCCGAGGAAGCCCAGCTCCTCGCCGATGATCGCGAAGATGAAGTCGTTGTGGGCGTTCGGCAGGTAGCTCCACTTGGCACGGCCCTGGCCCAGCCCGACGCCGAACAGCCCGCCGTCGGCGAGCGAGTACAGCGCCTGGGTGGCCTGGTAGCCGGGTCCGAGCGGGTCCGCCGTGGCCGGTGAGAGGAAGGCGGTGATCCGCGCCTGCCGGTAGCCCGCCGTCAACCCCAGGACGATCGCGCCGGCGAGCCCGCCGCCGACGATCAGCGCCATCAGCCGCAGCGGAGCGCCGGCGAAGAACATCAGCGCGACCAGCACCATGCCCATCGAGACCGTCATGCCGAGGTCGGGCTGCAGCACCAGCAGCACGAAGATCACCAGGGAGACGGGCACGACCGGGGACAGCGCGTGCTTCCACCGGTGCAGCACGTTGCGCCGCAGCGCCAGCACGTGCGCGCCCCACAGCGTGAGCGCGACCTTCACCGCCTCCGACGGCTGCAGGGAGAACGGCCCGAACGCGAACCACGCCCGCGACCCGCCGCGCAGCGCCCCGAGCCCGGGGATGAGCACCGCGACCAGCGCGAGGATCCCGACCAGCAGCAGCGGCGCCGCGAGGGCCCGCAGTCGCGCCGGGGGGATGCGCAGTCCGACCCAGAACAGGACCAGCCCGACCGCGCAGAACATCAGCTGCTTGACGAACACCGAGTACGTCGAGCCGTCGGCGGCGTAGCTCTCCACCGACGACGCGGAGAGCACCATCACCAGCCCGAACAGCGTGAGCAGGCCGAACACGCCGAGGATCAGGTGCAGCGAGGTCAGCGGGCGGCGCAGCCACGCCGACACGGCCGCGACGGCCCGGCGCAGCGCCGCGGCCCCCGGGCTCGCCCGGAGGCCGGGGGCCGCAGGGCGGGGGCGGGCGCGGTCGGGGCGGGCGGCGCCGCGGGACGCCCCGGCGGTACCGGCCGCGGTGCGCCCGCGGGCCGGGCTCGTCGACCCGGCCGCACCGGTGGGGCTCGCGGCGCTCATCCGGCGAGGTCCGCGACGGCGGCGGCGAAGGCGCGGCCGCGGTCGGCGTAGTCGCGGAACTGGTCCATGGACGCCGCCGCGGGGGCGAGCAGGACGACGTCGCCGGGGCGGGCCAGGCCCGAGGCGTGGCGGACGGCCCGGGCCATGGGGCCGTCCGCGGGGCCGGCGGGCGGTGCGGGGGTCGGCGGAGACGTCACCGCGGCATCGTCGCCCGACTCCACCTCCACGACGGGGACCTGCGGCGCGTGTCGCGCCAGCGCGGCGGTGACCGCCCCCCGATCGGTGCCGATCACGACCGCCGCGCGCAGGCCGGCCGCGTGCCGGGCGACCAGCTCGTCCACCGACGCGCCCTTGAGCAGCCCGCCCACGATCCACACGACGGGCGCGGGCGCCCGGGCGGCCAGGGAGGCAGCGGCGGCGTGCGGGTTGGTGGCCTTGGAGTCGTCGACGTAGCGGACGCCGGCGACGGTCGCGACCGGGTCGGCGCGGTGCGGG